>JAUXFB010000113.1 GCA_030620255.1 Candidatus Aminicenantota bacterium
TACACCTCTACCAAATCTGATTTTATGATATGACTCCTCTATTGAAAATTGTACGAAGAGGTATCCATTGAATAAAGGAGTGACAACTTTTATCTTTTTTTTATTTTTTTTTATTTTTTTTTTATATAGAGGCAAATAAACTTTTACTCCATAAAATTTTAAACTTTTTTCTGCAATAAATTCTTGTTTTGGTTTAACATTCACAACAAACCATGAATTGGAATTATTCGTTTCCACATTAAAATTTTAAAACATTTCAGAAAAAATGTCAATTTTTCAAATTAAACCAAAAAATGAATGACTTCACTTATTGTTGATTTACATGATTTTTAATTATTAATCATAAAAAATATATGTTACAATGAAGCAAGGAGTTTTGCTTTGACAATTAAAAATGAAAAAAAAGAAATAAGACCATATATTTTAAAAAATGGGATTTTTGTTGCAGGGCATCCAAGAAGTGGCACTTCTCTTGTTTGTCAATTACTTGAAAGTGCAGGAGTGAATTTTCTTTCTGACATTAAACCTGATAAATATAATAATGAAGGTTATTTTGAATTGTCATCAGCTAAAGAACTTGAAAAAAAGCTAATTGATGATGCTATGACAAACGAAAACATTATTTCATTAAATAAAATAGTTAAAACTTTAAATGACGCAAAACGATTATCAGGCTTAAAAATTGTTCATATACCTTCAATATTCTTTTATAATCATATTGCAAAAAATATAAGAGCTATATTTATTTTCAGAAATCCTGCTGATGTTAAATCAAGCATGCTGAGAAGAGGTATTTCTAAATTCAAATTAACCTGGTTTGAAAATAACAATGCATTAATTTCTGCCTATGAAAATATAGAAAAGAGTATAATTTTAAGTTATGAATCTATCATAGAAGGTAAATCTTGTGTGAAAAAGGCATTTAAAAAGTTGGGTTTTAATGTTGATATGGCAGTTATAAAAAGAGGGAGTCAAACCCAGAAAAACAGTAAACTTGTTGTTACTGATGAAGAAATAAAATTATATAAATTATTAAAAAAAATCGAAAAACAGATTTGTAAATAAATTTTTAAATAAAATAAGAAAAATATGCTATGTACCAATACTCCAGTTACAATACTCGTAATAAAATTAAGATTTTGTTTTATTTATAAAATTTGAAGGTTCTGATATCTGAAAAAAACCATACTTATTCTTTATTTTTCCAGTCCTATAGTCAAGTTCAGATCCTTGTGCAGAATGGGGAATAAGGTAAACAATAAGCATTAAGACCGTAGCTGCAAAAGCCCACCATTTACTTTTTTTCTTAAGAAAAAAAGCAAGAGCCCACAATATCACCATAATTAATATTTTATTATCAGTTAAATCACTTCCAATTGGGAAGCCTGTCCACAAATCACCGAATGCTTATTTGTGGACTATGGGGCCAAACACCATTCCACCAAACAAAACCATGACAAATGTGCATGTTATCATCCATGCATAATTACCATCTTTTCTAAGAACTTCCATGCCTGTTCTTATTGAAAATATAATTCCAAAAAACATAAAAATAATATGAATCATCAAAAATATTTTTGGTACTTTACCTTTAAATCTTATAATAATGCTTTTACCTTTGTTTAATTCAAGCTCTTTATTATTATAAACAACTTTTATCTTGTATTCTATTTTTCCCGCGCAAGGTTGGGTCGGAATCTCTGTTATAAGTCTATATCCATCTTTCTTCATCTCTTTTTTTTCCCATTTATCATTGGAATTTAAACGTCTGAAAGAAAGTGATGCTCTCGTGCCTTCTTTTTTTGTTCTTATTGAAATACTTATATTTTTTGAAGAATTATCACTGCTTCTTGGCAGTTTATAGCTTACAATTTCTCCATTTAAGTGTTCTGTACTGTTTATTGGATGAGTTGGGCCTGTTATATATTGGAAATATGCAATTAACAATGTTAAAACAAAAGCAATAATCCACAATGTAATTGAGATCTTTCTTTTCAAGTTATTTCCTTAACATCTATCCAAGTTTACATTTTAACAGATTATTTTTTATTCTCAAAAATAAAAACAAAAATAGCATTGAGTGTTAAAAAAAGATTGAATATAAAATAAAAAAAAATTAAAATAATAAGGTATGAATAAAAAATGAGAAAGATTTTATTGATTTTAAGCTTGTTTGCTTTTAATATTGTTGTATTATTATCTGACAGTGATTATTTTATTGGAGCATATGATCCTCAACATTGGGCTGGTATAACTTTTTCTTCTAAAGATAAACAGGGGTTTGGAATATTTTTGGAAATAGAAAAAAACAATGAAACTGTTTCAGGACATGACATTTATTATCTCATAAAAGATGTTGGACCTAATTCTGGTGACGGTAAATATTCAAGGATTGTAGTTGATACATCTTTACCATTTAAAAAGGGCAATGATACCCCTATCCTTGATAAAAGCAAGCCTTCGGATAATGTTGTTTTTGAATGGTCAAGAATCGGGGATAATAAAGTTGTAGGAGTAATTAAAGTAGAATCTAATGTAACTATTTATATAAATTTTTATGAGCCATGGGATTACAAAAATATTTTTGATTATGAAAAAAATTATATATTTGGAAGAAGTGATGACTATAATTTTTATTTTATTTCAAAACCAGGTGGGAAAAGAGATGATTCTAAGATGAATTTTAGATTAAAGTATAAAGTGAAAAAAGGTGATTCAATTTTTTTTTCTATAGAGATCACAAAAAAAATGAAAGAAAAGGTTAAGCTTGTGAGTAATATTAAAAAAATATTGAAAAACAACAGGGAGTATTATAATCAGCATAGAGTGAGAATTTCAGGGGAAAATGAATCTCTTGTAGAATCAATAGTAAATAACATAAATTGGATTGTCTCTATCCAGCCTGAGGTTCCTGCTATTTACACACCTGCTGGAAGGCATTTAATTCTTCCATCGCCTGATAATAAGAAGAAGCAATGGACAATATTTGAGTGGGATTCTTTTTTTAATGCTTTTGAATTGTCATTGGAATCATATAAACTTGCAAAATCAACATTAAAAGCTGTTTTGAAAACTCAGTATGAAAATGGAAATATACCTAATTGGAGAAGTCGATGGGCAGGTACTTTAGATAGATCTCAGCCACCTATTGGTTCTTTTATTATTTTAAGACTTTACAGAAGATTTAAGGACAGATCATTATTAGAGTTTGCTTATCCATATTTGAAAAATTATAATTTTTTTTGGACAGATAAAGTGAGTACTGGAAATTCAAGAAGAGATGGGAATGATAATGGGTTGCTTGAATGGGGATCTGATAAAGATCTCTTACAACACTGGGTTCCAAAATGGGAATTAAATGCAGATGGAAGGAAAAGAGCAGCATGGGAGTCAGGTCAAAATGATTTACCAAATTTTGATAATATAAAATATAATGAGAGCACATGGACTTTGGAGCTTGATTGTGTTGATTTAAATTCATTATTTGCACTTGATAATGAATGCCTTGCTATTATTGCTGAGATTTTAGGAAATCACAATGATGAAGAAGTTTTTACAAAAAGGTATTTAAGAACAAAATTGTTGATGAATGATAAGATGTGGGATGAAAAGCAAGGAATATATAGAGATTTGGAATGGAAAGGAAAATTATCTCCAAAAATTGCAGCATCAAATTTTTATCCTCTTATTGCAGGAATTCCAGATAAAAAAAAGGCAAAAAGAATGTTAAAGAATCTTATGGATACAGAATTATTTTGGGGAGACTATGTTATTCCCACAATAAATAAAAAAGATCCAGCATATAAAGATCAGCAATATTGGAGAGGAACAATACACCCTCCTATAAATTATCTCATATATCAAGGACTATTGAGATATGATTTCTTTAAAGAGGCTGCTGAACTATCAAAAAAGAGTGTTAAGCTTTTCCTAAATATATGGAAAAAATATAAACTTTGCAGAGGGAATTATAACTCGAAAACTGGAGAAGCTGGGGGAAACCGCTACCAAAGTTGGGGTCCACTTTTAGCTTTAATAGGAGTTGAAGAGTTTATAAATTGGGATATATATGGAAAAGTAAAGATAGGTTCATTTTATAAAGGAAAAACTTCTGTTCTGAAAAATATAAAAGATTATTCAAATTCTTATACAATAACTCTTTCTGAGGAAGCATTAAAAGTTGTTTTAAGTAAAGGCATATCTATTATTTCTTCTTCACCAATAATAATAAAAGATTTAAAGATTAGAAAGAGAAGCTGCGAAATGATTATATTAACTGATAGGAAAACAAGAGTTACAATAAACGGTCTTCAGGGGAACAAATTTAGTGTATACATTAATAGTAATTCTTACATTACAAAGAGATCTGAGATTACATTAAACCTGATAAAAGGAGAATTTAAAATAACAATAAGAAGGATAAACATAGAAGGTAAATAAAGAAAATTTATAATTAAATAATTAATATTTAACTATTTTTTGTTAGGATTATTGACTTATGGGAAATTAACAAATAGAATATAAAATCATGAGTAATTTAGGCAAATCATTAAAAAGAGAACGACTAAAAAGAGAAATTACTTTAACTCAAATTTCAGAAAAAACAAATATAAGTATAAATACTCTAACAGCATTAGAAGATAATAGATTTGATGAAATACCAGGAAAATTTTATCTAAAAATTTATTTAAATAGTTATTTAGATGCTATTAATATTGATAAAAAAAAATTTTTTGAAGAAAATAGAGAAATCATAAATTTTATTAAAATTAAAGATGATTCTGAGCCTAAAATTTATTTTAACAAATTGAGATATTCAAGATTTAAAAAGAAAAATCTTCTTGCACCTATTGTCCTCATTTTTATTTTATTTGTTGGCTCTTTTTACTTTTTTTACACATATAGACAAGATATAGTAAACACTTTTAAATCAATATCAGACAAAAGAGAAATTCCGGGAACTGGAATAAATTTTAACTCAATGTTTAATAGATTTAGTTTTGATTATTCACCTATAAATTTAGAAATAATCTTTGAAGGAGATTGCTGGATCCAAATTATTAGAGGAAATAAAATTGAGATAAAACAAATATATAAGAAAGGCGACAGAATAAAAATAATGGGATATAAATTATCTGTAATTCTTGGGAACCCTTCAAAGGTAAAATTTTATTTAAATAATAAGGAACTCACTTATTTGAAAGATCTGAAGAAAAAAGAGACAATTTCTATTAATCATTTCAATATAGATAGCTTTTTTAAAAAATGATAAATTTAGTATCAAAAAATCCTCTTGTAAGAAAAATTGTTGAAAATAATGCGAACAAAGAAATGCTGGATTGGTTGCTGGAAAAAAAGTTAGCTTTTACAGAAGAGGAAAATCTTGAAAGTCTTGTCTTTGTTTTAAAGGATGAGGATTTAAAATCAAGAGCATTGGACTTACTAAAGAGCATGTCCGGATCTGTTAAAGAGAATTATGTTAAAAAAAAAGAATCAAATCATAGAGTTGTATATTATCTTTTACACGAAGCTCTGGAATTTCATAACACAAATTTAATATCAAAAATAATCCAAAATCAAGCACTTCCA
>JAUXFB010000287.1 GCA_030620255.1 Candidatus Aminicenantota bacterium
AAAAAAAAGGGAGAAAAGCTAAATAAAGGTGAAAGCCTTTAATATAAAGGGTTTTGAAAGTTTTACCTTAAAAACTTTTGACATTACTTTATGATAGGATAAGGAGATATAATGAAAAAATTTGCAGTAATAGGATTGGGCAGCTTTGGTTCTAACCTTGTAAAAACTCTGGCAAAAACCCCACCCATGGGATGGAATAGCTGGAATAAATTCGGGTGCAATATTAATGAAAATCTTATTAAAGAAATAGCAGATGCAATGGTTAAAAATGGAATGAAAGATGCTGGTTATGAATATATAGTTATAGATGATTGCTGGCAGATTGCAAGAGATAAACAGGGAAACATAATTGCTGATCCAGAAAGATTTCCTTCAGGTATAAAAGCCTTAGCTGATTATGTACATTCAAAAGGATTAAAATTTGGCTTATACTCTGATGCTGGAACATATACCTGCCAGAAAAGGCCAGGTAGCAGAGGTTATGAATATCAGGATGCAAGAACTTATGCTTCATGGGGAGTTGATTATCTTAAATATGATTGGTGCTCTCATGGAAAACAAAATTCAGAAGCATCATACAAATTGATGAGAGATGCGCTTTATGCTGCAGGAAGGCCAATTGTTTTTAGTATTTGTGAATGGGGAACAACAAAACCATGGCTCTGGGCAAGAGATATAGGCAATCTGTGGAGAACAACAGAAGATATACAGGATTGCTGGGATTGTATCAATGATTGGGGTGGAATAGGATGGATATTGATACTTGATAAGCAGTCAGGGCTTGAACAATATGCAGGACACGGTCATTGGAATGATCCTGATATGCTGGAAGTTGGCAATGGAGGAATGAGTGATAAAGAGTATAGAGCACACTTCAGTATGTGGTGTATGCTTTCTGCACCGTTAATGGCAGGGAATGATATAAGAAATATGTCAGAATCTATAAAAAACATATTAACAAATAAAGAGGTAATTGCTCTGGATCAAGATCCTTTGGGAAAGCAAGCATATAAGTATGGTGATTTTAGAGATTATGAAATCTGGGTTAAATTTTTAAAAGACGATGAACTTGCAATTGCTTTTTTAAATAGAGGTGATAGACCTATAAATATAATTGTTAACTGGAAAAACATTTTAAGGAAAACTGGATTAAGAAAAAATGTTTATAAATTAAAAGATCTATGGGAACATAAAATAATTGGAAATACAAAATCAATTTTTAAAGCAAAGATCCCTTCACATGATATTATTTTGTTAAGACTTAAGTAAATCCTTTTTTACCTTTAATCTTTTGTCTTAAAATATTGAAAAGTGTCCCTTTTTTGTTACAAAAAATCAAGAAGTGTCCTAAAAACAGGACATTTTTTGTCCTGACTTATTGGCATTAAAATTGCATGCAGTTTAAAGGAGGACTATAAAAATGAAAGAAAAAGGTTTTATATTTACATTAATTATTATTGCTTTCTTTTTATTTTCTGTTTGTCATTTATCAAATCAATCAACTAATGAAGGAAACGGGGAGATAAAATCAAATAAAAAAAGAGATATGTCCCCTGTACTTGCTAAAGGGGAATTAAACCAATTAGTAGATGGTAATACTCAATTTGCCATTAAATTCTATCATTCAATCAAAAATCAAAAAGGAAATCTCTTTTATTCTCCTTATAGTATTTCTGTAGCTCTTGCAATGACTTATGCAGGTTCAAAAAATAACACATCAATCCAGATGGCTGATGCCCTTTCTTTTTTGCTATCACAAGAACGTTTACACCCAGCTTTCAATTTCCTTGATCTTGAACTGAAAAGCAGAAATAAAGATGGTTCAGGAAAAGATGGAAAAGGATTTAAATTAAATATTGTAAATGCTATTTGGGCACAGGAAGATTTTAACTTTGAAGAGCCCTTTCTTGACACCTTAGCTGTAAACTATGATGCAGGACTTAGAATTGTTGATTTTATTAATAATGCAGAAGATTCAAGGAATACAATAAATGAATGGGTTTCAGATCAAACAGAAGATAGGATAAAGGAGCTATTACCACCTGGTTCAATTGATACTTTAACACGAATGGTTCTAACAAATGCTATTTATTTTAATGCTGCATGGGGAATTCCTTTTGATGAAGAAGCAACTAAAAATGGGAATTTCATTCTAAAAGATGGTAATTCTGTTAGTGTTCCTATGATGTTTTTAAGTCGATCTTCTGGAGAAAAGGGAGAACGTATCTCTATAGCGTATGGTAATAATTATAAAGCAGTGGAATTACCCTATGAAAATGGAGAATTGTCTATGCTCATTATTTTACCTGACTCAAATAAATTTGATGAATTTGAGAAAGATTTTTCTTCAAATGTTTTAAAAGGAATTGTTAGCTCTTTGCATGAAACAACAATTAATATAAGAATGCCTAAATTTGAATATTCATCTAAATCTTCTTTAAGTGATATATTAAAATCAATGGGTATGACTGATGCTTTTGACGAAATGAATGCAGATTTTACTGGGATATATAATGGGTCTGAAGGAAATTTATTTATCAAAGAGGTTTATCATAAGGCATTTATCTCAGTTGATGAAAAAGGAACAGAAGCTGCAGCTGCAACAGGAGTTGTAATTAGTTTTACTTGTTTTCCTGGACAAATAGAGATTAACCGTCCTTTTATCTATTTAATAAGAGATATTGAAACAGGCACAATTCTTTTTATGGGTAGAGTACTAGATCCCAGCCTTTAAAAATTGTTATATATATAATAGAAAATATCATAATAAATCTTTATTTTCAAGTACAGGCAACCCTTCTAAAATCCTACATGCACTTGGTTGATTGGTTGAATGGACTAATAGTTGATTGGTTGAATGGTTGAATAGACTAATGGTTGAATAGTTGAATAGTTGAATAGTATTTCCTTTATCAATTTAAATCTAAGTTTGAG
>JAUXFB010000210.1 GCA_030620255.1 Candidatus Aminicenantota bacterium
GATAATCAGCTATCCTATCAATAGAATAAAAATTAAAATTCCTATTTTTTACATTATAAATTTCTTTTATGGCCTCCTTTAAAGGGTCTTCAAATTTCGATATATCTGGGATTGGAAAACCATAACATCTAAAACCTGTTTCTATTTTATCAATACCAAGGTAGTATAGAAGTTTATAAATTGATGTTTGTTTTTTTTCGAAATATTCAAATTTTGCAAAACTTTTTGCAACTGTATAAAAATTATTCGCATAATCATAAATTTTTAATGGATTCTTAAATAGAGGAATAAACGAAGAGGATATATAGGGAATTTTTTCAGGGTTAGGAAACCTGCTCCATGTTCCATCAGGATGAAACCCCAGGTTTTCTTTAGTTATTCCATATTTTGCCAAGAACTCTTCAAAAGAAATAATATCTTCATTTCCTGAAAGATTTATAAATAACAAAATCAATATTAATACTGCAAGAGCTTTTTTCATATACCCCATTCCTTAGATCTTAAGTTGTTTTTCATAAGTTGATTCAAATAACCTTACAGATTCAACTCTTGTTGCTTTTCCACTTAATTTGTTAATATCAACTACTGCCATATCAAGGATCATATCTTTTTTAGCAACCTCAAACCTCTGATTAATCCCGGTTAGAAATTTAGTTATTATTGGCTGCTTTTTCATCCCTATTATCGAATCCATAGAACCAGCCATACCTACATCAGTCTGATATGCAGTTCCATTAGTTAAGATTCTCAAATCATTGGTCTGAACATGTGTATGTGTTCCTAAAACAGCACTCACCCTTCCGTCAAGATAAAATCCCATAGCCTGTTTTTCTGCAGTTGCCTCAGCATGGAAATCTATTAAAATAACTTTAAAATCTGTCCTTTTCAAAAATTCATCTATAATTGTAAAAGGATTATCAACAACAGGCTCCATAAAAACTCTCCCCTGTAAATTAATAACAATCCCTCTTGTTCCATCTTTTGTTTTAAAATCAATATATCCCTTTCCAGGTACTGATTTCGGATAATTTATAGGCCTAAGAATATGATCATCATCTCTTATCAAATCAATAGCCTCTCTTTTGTCCCACACATGGTTTCCTGTTGTTATTATATCAACTCCAGTATTAAACATTTCAAAAGCAGTTTTTTTAACTATACCAATTCCACCTGCAGAATTCTCTCCATTTACAATTATTACATCTGGTTTATATTTTCTTTTTATAAAAGGAAGAGTATTTGCAAGAATTCTTCTTCCATATTTACCAATTACATCACCAATAAAAATGGCTCTTATTTCATTATCATTACATAATCTACTTTGCATATTCAACTGCTCTTACTTCCCTTATAACTGTAACTTTTATCTGACCAGGATATTCAAGTTCCTTCTGAACTTTTTTTGCAATATCCTTTGACATAATAAATGTTTTATTATCATTTAATTCATTCGAATTAACAATAACCCTCACCTCTCTTCCCGCACGTAATGCAAATGCTTTTGTAACACCTTCAAATGATCTGCAAACTTCTTCAAGTTTTTCAAGTCTCTTTATATATGTCTCAAATATTTCTCTTCTAGCGCCAGGACGAGCTGCAGAAACACTGTCTGCAGCTTGAACAAGAACACCTTCAACTGATGTGAAATCAACATCTAAATGATGAGATGCAATAGCTTCCTGAACTATATTTGACTCACCATATTTTTTTGCTAAATCAACTGATATTTTTGTATGAGTGCCTTCAGTTTCTCTATCTATTGATTTTCCTACATCGTGTAATAAACCAGCTCTTTTTGCAATATTTACATTAGCTCCTAACTCTTTAGCCATAAATGCGCTGATCATTGCTACTTCTTTTGAATGCTGAAGGGCATTTTGACCATATGATGTTCTGAATTGTAATTTTCCAATATAGATAAATAGTTCTGGATTTATATCTTGAATTCCAAGCTCAATAATCGTATTCTCCCCTATCTCTTTTAGATAATTATCAAAATTATTCTTAATCTTATCAACAACCTCTTCAATCCTTGCAGGATGAACTCTTCCATCTGTTATTAAAGTTTCAAGTGATTTTTTGGCTATTTCTCTTCTTATAGGATCAAATGATGAAACAATTATTGCTTCAGGAGTATCATCAACAATAAAATCAACCCCAGTTGCATTCTCTAAAGCTCTTATATTTCTGCCTTCCCTTCCAATAATTCTTCCTTTCATTTCATCATTTGGTAAATCAATAACTGTAACTGAAGATGAAATAACATGCTCACTTGCAATTCTTTGTATAGCTGTTGAAATCACATCTTTTGCCATTAAATTACTCTTCTCCTTCAAATCTTCTTCAATGAGCTTTAATTTCTGAACTGATTCAAGCTTTGCTTCACTTTCACATTGTTTCATAATCATTTCCTTTGCTTCAAGAACAGTCATGCCTGATATCTTTTCAAGTTTTATTTTTTGTTCTTCATAAATTTCTTTTAATTTTTTTTCAAAAACACTCAATTCCTCTTCTTTATAATATAAATCTTTCTCTTTTTTCTTTAATTCTTTTTCTCTACCTTCAAGGTTAGTATACCTTCTGTCAAGATTATCTTCCTTAACTATCAATCTTTTTTCAGTTTCATTTAATCTTTGTGATTTATTAATATTTTTCTGATTGTAATCATTCTTCCAATTCATAAACTCTTCTTTTGTTTCAAGATTTAATTTTTTCTTATAATTATCAAACTCTTGTTCAACCCTTTCCTCATACTCTTGTTTTGCTGTTTTTATTTGATCATATTGATTAGATAGGACTCTCTTTTTTAAAATTAGAAAGAGAAAAAAACCTCCAGAAATTCCTAATAAAAATGTCAATATATATAAAAATGTGCTCATTATTGCCTCCTTTTAATAATTAGGATGAAAATTTTATTAAACTTTTACTTTCTTCTTCAAGAGGAGTAATTATTTTATCGATTTTATTTAATATGAGCCTTAAGTTTTCATTTTCTCTTTTTAATGAGAAAAACTCTTCTGCTATATTTACTGATGTTAACAAAGCTATCTTAAAAAAATCTGGGTTAACACTTTCTCTCTTGTTTTTGCTCATTTTATTTTCTACATAATTAATAATTTCATAAAATTCTTCAGATTTTATATCATTTGGTAATCTGAAACTAAAATTTTTCCCTATTATCTGAACTTCAACTACTTTGCTCATACTAATCAACAGAATCAATTAAATTAATCAATGAAGTAATCTTTTTCTTAATTTCAGATCTCTCAGAATTTATATGAGAAGATTCTTTTTTTGTTTTTTCAATTGTAAGTTTTAATATTTTATTTTCATCTCTTAATAATTTTATTGCATTAACTAAATTATTTATTTTTTCCTCTAATTTACTAAACTCTTCTAATTCCATTATTAACTCCTTTTTTTATCTTTGAATTAAATCTAACTTTTTTATTAATTTTTCAGTAAATTTAATATGATTATCATTAATCTCATCACTGGTTAAAGTCCTTTTCTTGCTCCTATAGTAAAAAGCCATTGAAAAACTAACCTTGTTTGCAGGGATATTATTGCCTTCATATAGGTCAAACAGCTCATATCTTTCCATAATCGCAGGCTTTAATTTTTCTATAACAGATTCCAATTCATAATAATCAATATTTTTATCAATTAAAAAAGAAAAATCTCTTTTTGAAAATGGAAATTTATTCCACATTTTAAAACTATTCTCTTTTATGTATTTACTTATTTTTGATAATTGAACTTCAACAACAGATACAGGTTTATCAATTTTATAAAAATCAATTATCTCCTTTTTTAAAGACCCAATATATCCAATTTCGTGTTCATCTATTTTA
>JAUXFB010000281.1 GCA_030620255.1 Candidatus Aminicenantota bacterium
CAGTAGAAATGGCAGGAAAGGCAATTGAATCTATCTTATACTGTTCAGCAAGTTTTAAAGCATTACAATAGCAATTTGCCAAAAGTTCATCTTCTGGTTTATCCACACCGAAAACAGGTCCCAAGCAATGTATGACATAACGATTTGGAAGATTATGCCCTCCAGTAATAACTGCTTCTCCGGGCTTAATGGGTGCTAAAAAACGGCTTTCTTGTTCAAGCCCGGGGCCTGCAGCCCTGTGAATTGCACCTGCTACACCTCCACCCATTCTAAGCTGAGCATTTGCTGCATTCACAATAGCAGTTATATTTGCCTGTGAAGCTATATCTCCTTTAATACACTCATATGTCACACCTGATATTGTTTTCTTCATAATTGACATACCCTATTGTGTCCAGTAATTTACATTGCTAAATGTTTCAACGCCTCATATACAAGAACCGCAGGCCAAACAATCGCTTTTAAGAATCCAAGTACTCCCATCCAAAAGCTAGTGGCATGGGAAATGAAATAAACTGCTGCTCCAATAAACCCCAAGCCATAAACCGCACTTGCAGGAGCACTTCTTTTAATTTCTTGTTTCATGATTTTTCCTCCTTTATATCCAAATCATCAAATAAGCTACCGCCATTGAGGTTGCTGTATAAATTAAATTTAAAAACAATCTTATTCCCTTACTTCTTAAAACCGAAATTTTTTATCCTTTTCCAATTTTAATCACAATTCTATATTAAGGAAACCTTATTTATTTGTCAATAAGCTAATGAAATAATTAATTTTACATTTTATACTTTTATTGTTTTATAAAAAAAAGATATGATATAATCTATTAATAATTGAGAGGTTTATATGAAAAAGATTATTCATATTTTGATACTATGCCTGTTAATCTCATTAACATCCAACTTATTCTCTTCAAATAGAGAAATAGATTTTAATAAAGCAATTGCATATTATCTACTTGAGGATATTGAACTTGCAAAAAGATATTTAGGTATTTACTTTAAAAACAACCCAAACTCACACCTTAAAAGTAGTTTTAACTTATTGTTTGCAAATGAGAATTGGGAGGCAACAAAAAAGTTTAAGCATTACCTAGAATTCAACCGCCTTTCACCTATGGCTCTTGTTGGGATTGCTTTATCAACAAAAGATATGAAGAACAACACAAGTATAGAAAATTTGAAAAGAGCACTCAGGTTAAACCCCTCATATTCTGTTGCTTATCTATGTTTAGGAATGGCATATATGAAAGAAAAAAACTTTCCAGCATCAGAAAAATATCTTAATAAGGCATTAAAATATTCAAATATTACTGAATATAAAATTATTTTAGGAAATCTTTATATAAAAACTGAAGAACCTAAACTAACGATAGAACTACTTAAAAAGGAAGCTGATAAATCGCCAGATAATTTCTATCTTAATTTCTTAACAGCTGTTGCATATTTCAAACAGAGTAAATTTGAAGATATGGAACAATATATTCAATCTGCAGTTGAAATAGATCCTGAAAATAATGAAGCGAAATTACTTATGGCAAAATACCTTTTAAGTAAAAAAGAACTTAAAAAAGCAAAATCTACTCTAAAAAACCTAAAATTTGACAATTACAATGAAGATTATATAAAAACTTACGCACATGTATTACTTGAATTAAAAGACAGAAAAGCTTCAAAGTATTTATATGAATTTTTTTCACAAAAAAAATGGGATAAAGATATAAATAAATTATTTGGTTTATACTTCTTAAAAAACAAAAAAAAGAATAAAAACAAAATTCAAAACTGGATTAATAGAGCCATATTAAGTGGAAACAAAGTTGATGAATTAAAAGAATTATTCCCCGGAGAATTTGAATTCCCTGAATATAAATCTCTTCCATTTTTTGATATAAAAAAAATAAAATGGGTTTCAAAAGAATTGCTTTTAATTGTTGGTAATAAAAAAAGCGGTCTTACTCATAAAATCTTTTTTATTGATACAAAAAACAATAAAATCACAAATACCCTTAAATATCAGGGGAATTTTCAAGAATTTTTTATATCAAAAAATAAAAAGAAGATAATATTCTCCACATCTGCTGTAAAAGATGAAAAAGTTTACCTCTATTGCATAACTAAAAAAGGCCGTAATTTCAAACTTGATCCAATTGTAAATTATGCTTTAAAAATGCCTTCTGTTTTAGTTGGATTTAATAAAAATGAAACACTTGCATATATTACAGATGCATCTGTTTCACACCTTTCATTTGAATCACCCTTTTCACAGATATCTTATTATGGGAAGAGGAAACCTGTTTACCCAAAATACCCTTTTTTAGTATATAAATACAATTTTGTAACAAAAAAATGTTTTAGATTAAAATATTTAAATCAGATAGAAAAAGCTCCTATAAGAGATATTAAGAAATACTCCCTTGTAAAAAAAGCCTATCAAACAAATTCAGATATCTGCCAATTAATTCAAAAGGGCCAGAAATTTGATTTAACTTCTTCTCAGAACGTAAAAATACATTTCTCAAGGGATTTGTCATCATTCATCATTCATCTTTCAGATTTAGAAAATGCATTTCAAGCTATTGATTATAATAATTATGACAACAAGGTTGCAAAATTTGATGAAACTATGTTCCTTAGAAAGAATAATTATGCTGAAATAGAAATTCTTAATTTTAACCCAAAAATGGCTGAAATAAGTATTATGACAAAAGATAATAATAGAGACTTGATTAATTTCAATTATAATTCTTTTCTATACAAAAAATTAGCAAAAAAATTACTCGGGTTTTATTATAATCCAACACAAAATATTATTTACTTCATTGAAGAGAAAAATAACAAATTATATTATGTTGAAACGAAGATGCAAGCTATTTCATTAAAGCCGTTTTCAAGAAGAAAAATAATTTCAAGAAAAGATATAAATAATATCATATATTGTGATGATTACAATAAGTATGTTACTACTTATAATGGTGAGCTTTTAAAAATTGATGAAAACAACAAAATTCATTATCTTGGTCCATCTCTTGAA
>JAUXFB010000213.1 GCA_030620255.1 Candidatus Aminicenantota bacterium
AAATTTTCATCAACTGAATAAGATGTTCTATATCGGCTGGTACGTCCAGGATATCCTATAATAAAAGTAAAATCTCCATCTTTTAAATTATCTTTTGCTATTTTTAGCCAATATTTTGGTTTATACGGTACATTTTCCTTGTTATACTTTCTACCTGATCCATCAGGAGCCATATAAATCCGCATAAAAGAAAAATCACCTGTATGGCGTGGCCACATCCAATTATCAATATCTCCTCCATAATTTCCAACTGCCTTAGGTGGTACATAAACAACACGGACATCATCAAAGCGTTTGTGCACAAATAAAATATACTGTTTACCCTCATACATTCTTGCAATTGTTGCTCTTATATCATCTTTACCCTTCTCTATTTCATCAGTTATTTTTTTTATCTTCCTCTTTATTGCCTTTTCACGTTTAACAAGATTTTTTATCCTCTTAAACTTAACAAATTGATTTGTAACATCTTCCATTTTTTGCAAAATATTGGCAGTATATCCTGGAGCTTCAATTTCTTCTTTATAGGATTTAGCAAGAAATCCACTCGTAACAAAATCTGTTCCTTTTATAGATGCACGCTGAACAGCTCCAAAAGCCACGTGGTGATTTGTTAATATGAGTCCATCAGAAGAGATTAATTCAGAGGTCCCACCTCCAAGTAAAACAATAGCATCTGCAATACAGGGTTTGTCAGGACTATAGATTTCTGAAATATCAATTTTTAAACCCTTTTTTTGCAGATTTAATCCTTTGAGCTGATTTAACTGCCACATTCCTTCCTCTCCAAAAACAAATAGAGTAAGGCTAAATAACATAAATACAATAATTAATTTTTTTTTCATAAGCACTCCTTAAATTTTTATTCTTTTAAATTTATACGAAATTACAGAGTTATTTGTTTAATTAATTGTAATTTTTTTATTTCTTTTTTAAAAGATGGGTAAATAACCTTTTTTTCTGTTATAATTGCGCTTATTAAATTATTTGGTGTAACATCAAAAGCAGGATTATACACCTGTGTTTCAGATGAAGCTATTCTTTGATTTCTAAAATTAATCACCTCATGTTTAGGCCTCTGCTCAATGGGGATTTCTTTGCCTGATGTGATTGAAAAATCAATTGTTGATATAGGGGCTGCAATATAAAAAGGAATTTTATGAAATTTAGCAAGAATTGCCAATGAATATGTCCCTATTTTATTTGCAGTATCTCCATTTGCTGCAATACGATCCGCACCAACAATAACAGCATCTATCAAGCCTTTAGACATAAGATATCCAGCCATATTATCAGTTATTAGTTTTACAGGAATATTATCTTTTTGTAACTCCCATACAGTTAACCTTGCTCCCTGTAAATAAGGTCTTGTTTCACCAGCAATAACCAAAATATTTTTTTTATTCTCATAAGCAGCTCTTATTACTCCAAGTGCAGTTCCATATCCAGCAGTTGCAAGAGCACCCGCATTACAATGAGTTAAAACTGTTTGACCTGACTTTAATAGAACTTCCCCATTTTTACCAATTTCCTTGTTAATTTTCACATCTTCTTTATCAATACACAATGCTTCTTCAACCATTTTCCTTTTTAAAATATCATAGTCATAATTAAATTCATTAAAAACCCTTTTCATTCTTTCCACTGCCCAGAAAAGATTTATAGCAGTAGGTCTGGTTGAAGAAATAACTTTTATTATCTTAGGAAACTCCTTTAAATAATTTTTATTTCCATTTAAAACACCCAAAGCAATTCCCATAGCAGCAGCAACCCCAATTGCTGGTGCACCTCGAATAACCATGTTTTTTATACTTTGTGCAACCTCAGTATATTTTGAGTGTTCAATAAATTTCTCCTCCAATGGTAATAACCTCTGATCAATCATATAAACCTTATTATTTTTCCATTCAATAACAGGATACATTGTAATGCCTCATTTGATAGATTTTACTCAATAGTTTTTTATAAAAAAAACAAAAAAATTTCCTAAAGTGCCGGTTACTACCTAATCCATCCTGGGGGTACACCTGCTTTTCTTGCTTTATCAGCAAGTGAATCCATCTCTTTTTTGAGATTTTGTAATTTTAGTTTATCTTCTTCTAACAAACCTGAAAACTTATCAATCTGATCTTTAATATTAATCCTTTGAAAAGGTAAACTCATGGAATAATAATCACTATACATTTTATTAAGCCTAAGCTGATCATTTCTAACTTTCTCTTCTAAGGTCCTTATATCAAACTCCAATTTCTTTTTAAGTTCCTGCCAATATTCTCTTGTTTTTTTAGGATCTATGGGTTTCTTTTTCTTTTCTTTTGTTTTTGATTTATCTTTTTCTTGTTCATCACCTTCAACAGGCTCCATTTGAATAAAACTATATTTTTTTATAGGAACTTTGATTGTATTTATATTAGCATTGTTAACAGTAAGCTTCGGTTTTTTTAATTTCTTTCTCCTTTCTTCTTCCTCTTTTTTAAGTTTTACAAGATCAACATCACCTTTACTATAAAGACTCATAGGAAGAAAATTTAATATAAAAAAGAAACAAACTAAAATTAACAGAAAAGATTTAATCGCTTTTTTCACTTTCCAGTTACTTCAATATTTACCCGTCTATTTTTTCTTCTCTCAATTTCTATGCTATCATCATATATGGACTCTTTTTCACCATAATAGTAAGTTTCAATAAGATTTTCATCTATTTCATATTCTTTTATTAAAAAACTCTTCACATTTTCCACTCGTTCTTGAGATAATTTCAAATTATATTCAAACTCTCCTATACTACAAGCATAACCTCTTAAAATTATAACATACTGAGATTTATCACTTATAAACTCTTTAACCTTATTAAGTTCATCCTTATACTTTTCATTAATTTCATATTCACCAATTCCAAACAAAATATTTAGTTCTATAGATTCTACTTTTCCAGCTTCTTTCTCCCTTTTAAGAGCCTCCACAATAGGAATGCTCTCACCCTTTTTTAATGGTTGTTCCTGCTCTATTTCAGGTAATAAAACTACGCGTGTGCCTAATTCAATATAAGACGAAGAGTCTAAAACCTTAACAGTTGAATTTGTATTCTGTGCATTAATTACAATTCCAGTTCCAACTATTACAGGTGGGAGCTTTTTATTGAATATTTTATAAAATAACAAGAAGTCTCCTTTTTTTACCATAGCTTTGCCTAAATCAATGGCTATATAATTTGAAGTACCTGCAATTTCTTTTTGAGAATTTGTATATAAATCAATATAAACAACTTTCCCTTTGACTTTCGATTCAGGGAGTATGCATTTTTTATATTCAACTTTTTTCTTAAATACAATCTTTTCTTTTTTATAAGGAATTAACATATCTCCAATATTTACAGCATTACATCCCTTTATTAAGGTGATTATAGATTTATCTGGATAAGTATAAAAAACCTCTGCAAGAGATTTCTTTAAATAATAAGTGCCGAGACTCTTCATTATTTTAAATGGATTGGATATACTATGACCTTTTTCAAGAACCATAAAAATATCACCTTTATGTAAACCATCTGCAGACCCTTTATTAATAAAAAGCTTGTCTCCATCAGAGTATACTTCTTTGCTTAAATCCATTTGTTCTGCACCAATGATTACAATATCTTTTTTTATCTTTTTTCTTATAAAAAAAGTACAGTTCAAATCGGTTTCAGAAATCAAAAGAGAAGCTTCTTTATAAACATAAGCTTTAGTAATACTATATTTCTTCTTTTGATCTTTTGAAAAAAGAACTATAAAAAACATCATAATAATAAAGAAATAAATGATTTTTTTCATTTTAATCTCCTAATATACTC
>JAUXFB010000014.1 GCA_030620255.1 Candidatus Aminicenantota bacterium
AATGTTTGGATGGTGTGGGAAGATTTTAAAAATAGACTTAAGCTCTAAAAAATATGACATATTAAATCCAGACATCAATATATTAAAAAAATATATTGGAGGTAAAGGGCTTGCAGGTTATTATCTCAAAGATCACATTACTTTGAACTGGCATGACCCTGATATGCCTTTGATCTTTTTTACTGGTCCATTGGTTAACACTATCTCTCCCACATCCGGACGCATGACTATTATGTCAAAATCACCCTTAACAGGAACAATAGGAGACTCTTCAGTAGGAGGAAGCTTTGGTTTTTCCTTAAAAAGAGCTGGATTTGACGGAATTATTATTACTGGAAAAAGCTTTGATCCATGTGGAATTGAAATAAATAACAAAAACATTACATTTACAAATGCATCTTCATTATCTGACCTAACAGTAAACGAAATAAATAATTTAATTAAACATAAAGGCTCCACTGCTGTTTCTGGACCTGCTGCTGAAAATGGCGTGCTTTTTTCAAATATAGTTATAGATAATCATTATTTTGCTGGACGAAATGGCTTAGGGCTTCTATTTTCCTCAAAAGGGTTGAAATATATTACAGTAAAAGGAACAGGTAAAACAAAAACATATGATAAAGAATCTTTAAAAAAAGCAAGGCAGGATATTTTTCGATTAACTTTTGCTTCTCCTGTTCTTATGGGAGAACTTGGTATATCAAATTTTGGAACTGCTGCTTTATATGACCTTATAGATAATAGAAGAATGATGCCAACTGATAATTTCAGAAAAACACATTTTAATAATGCTTGTTCAATGAATGCATATACTTATAAAAAGAAATTTAACCCAAAAAAACAAGGTTGCCTGGGTTGTCACATATTATGCAAATATATAACAAAAGATGGATTAAGCATACCTGAATTTGAAACAATGTCCCATTTCAGTGCTTTAATTAATAACAACAATATTTCAGTTGTAATGGAGGCAAACAAAATTTGCAATGAAATGGGCATGGATACTATCTCTGCTGGTGCAACTATTGCATGTTATATAGAAATCTCAAACAAAAAACTTTCAGGTTCAGATATCATCTCTATTTTAAAAAAAATTGGATATGGAAAAGGAATAGGGAATGAACTTAGCAAAGGAGCTTTTAGATTCGCTGAGTCAAAAGGCAAACCAGAATCAGCAATTACAGTTAAAAAATTGGAACTTCCAGCTTATGATCCACGCGGAGCTTTAGGAATGGCGCTTGCATATGCAACTTCAACAAGAGGCGGCTGCCACCTTCGTTCATATCCTATTTCACATGAAATATTGAGAAAACCAGTTTCAACAGATAGATTTACATTCAGCGGAAAAGCAAGAATAATTAAAATCCAGGAAGATTTGAATGCAATAATTGACTCTTTAACTGCATGCAAATTTATTTTCTTTGCAGCCACTTTAGAAGAATTTTCAAAGGTTTATACATCAATTACTGGAATTGAAACATCAGCTCAGGATTTGCTAAAAATAGGTGAAAGAATATATTACAACGAAAAAATAATGAATTCTTTGAACGGATTTACAAAAAAGGATGATGATCTTGCATCTCGATTTTTCAAATATCCTGGAACCAGTGGCAATAATATAGATATTCCCCCTATTAATAGATCTGATTTTATTAAAACACTTGAAAATTATTACAAAATCAGAGGGCTTGATATAAATGGTATTCCTACAAAAGAAAAATCAAAAGAATTGGAGCTTGAATGGAAAAATTAATACAAAAATATAATGATAAACTCTTTAAGCACGGGTTAACAGAAAAAGATGCACCTTTAATTGGAACATTAGATGCTGAAATAATCTGGAATAAAACTAATAAAACAACTAATATATTAGAAAAACTATTTAAAACTTTAAACATTAATTCTATAATATTTTCAGAACCTGCTGAACCATATAAAACAATCATTGAATATCTTACAAAAACATCAAGCGGTATTATATATCCTGAAGATTGTGAAACAAGAACATTTCTTCATGAGCTTCCATACACTAAAAATTTTGATGTTCAAACCATAACTAATATACTAAAAGAGAGAAAGAGCCTGATCATTCCAGATTATGGAATTATTACATTCGGTACAGTGAGCCCAGAGCAAGCTTTTGTAACATTCAGCTCAGTATGTTTTGCAGTATATATTAAATTTTTTTCAGATTATTTAGAACATAAAAAACATAAAACAATTACCAATGAAGAAGAGAAAACATTCAATAAAGTTACTTTAATGATAAATCCATATCCTGAGTTTTCTTTTTCTTTAATGAAAGGCCCTTTTAATAAAGAACAAGTATACAAAGCTATGGATGAAGCAGGTAAAATAACCGTAAAATCAAGACTGGTCGATTCTTACTTTGGAAATATATCATACCTTATTGATAATATTATACATATAAGTCAAACAGGCAGTTCTCTTGATGAATTAGATGGCTACATTGACACATGCCCGATTGACAATTCTTCATGTGCAGGAATAACAGCATCCAGTGAGTTTTCCGCACACAAACAAATTTATTTAGATATAAACAAAACAGCTATTCTTCATGGACACCCAAAATTTTCAGTCATATTATCAATGGATTGTAATCAACGAGATATGTGTAAATATAAAAACCAATGTCACACAAAATGCCCATATAAACGATTTGTAAATGATATTCCAATAGTTCCAGGAGAAGTTGGCACAGGGCCTTATGGCCTATACAAAACTATACCTTCTGCAATAAAGGGGAAAAGAGGTGTTATTGTTTATGGTCATGGTGTTTTCACTGCTTGCGAAAAGGATTTCAATGAAGCATTTAATAATTTACTCTCTATTGAAAAGATGTGCAAGCAAGAGTATTTTAAAAGGGTTAATATATGAGCAATTATTATAAAAAAATATCCTCAATAAAAGGGATTAACAGAAGAAAATTTATAAAATCAAGCGCTACAATAGCAATATCTGGATTGACTTCTTCCTTTCTGTTTCTGCATTGTAAAAACAAAGAAACTCCTCCAGGTTTTGAACCTAAATATCTAAAACTGCACAGAAACGGAGAATTGAAAAAAAGAGGCAAGGAATTATGGGAAATTATGAACATATGCAAACTTTGCCCAAGAGAATGTGAAACTAACAGGCTCAAAGGAAATGAAGGATTCTGCAATGCTTCTTCTCAGCTTGAGGTTTCTGCATTTAACCCTCATTTTGGAGAAGAAAGATCACTCGTGGGAAGGGGTGGCTCAGGTACCATATTCTTCACCAACTGCGGACTTAGATGCGTATTTTGCATAAACTGGCAGACCAGCCAGGAGGGAATCGGGGAACCTCAGAGCATTGAAAAACTCGCAAACATGATGCTCAAACTTCAAAAAATTGGCTGCCACAATATTAATCTCGTTACACCCACTCACTACTCTCCTCACATTATTCTGGCATTAGATATAGCAGCTGCTAATGGTTTAAGGCTCCCTCTGGTTTATAATACATGCGGGTGGGAACGCCTTGATGTTTTGAAAAAGCTTGATGGTATCGTTGATATTTACCTGCCAGATTTCAAATATTCTGATAAAAAAATGGCTGCTAAATACTCATCTGAAGCAGCCTCTTATCCTGAAATTTCAAAAGCAGCTCTGCTTGAAATGCACCACCAGGTTGGTGTTGCAAAACCTGCAGCTAATGGACTAATGTATTCAGGGTTGATGATACGCCACCTGGTTATGCCAAACAATGTTAGTGGAACCAGAGAAGTAGTAGAATGGATTGCTCAAAACCTTCCCAAAGATACATACCTTAACCTGATGTCCCAGTACAGACCTGTATATAAAGCACGTAAATATCCCAAAATTTCCAGGAGAATAACGCGAAAAGAATATAAAGATGCAGTAAGCAGAGCAAAAGAAGTGGGCCTTAGCAACCTGAATATCCAGGGATATCACTGGTTAATCTGATTCTGACAATAATATTAATAGTTTTAATAATTATTTTAATTACTATAATCTTACTTGCTGTTGGAGATATTTGTCCATCCTTTTTTCACTGACACTGCTGTCGTTCTGTTAGCGGTTGTACTTGTAGTTGTATGTGGACTGCTAAAACTAAGGTCTACAGAGGTTTCACAATCATGCTGCCTTACACCATCCTTTTGACAATGATCGTCAACATTAAAACCATTTAATTCATCAAATCCGTCAATAACCGGTGAACCGGGATCATCTTTTCCGCTCACATATAAATAGGAGACAATTGAGCCCGACCATTCTGTACAAAGCATTTTTACATTTGTTTTGTTATTTGCAAATTGTAAATAATCCCAGTCAAAATATTCCTGTTTTACAGGTAGAGAGGTAGTAGTGATTGTTATATCAAAGGAAAAAGTTTTATCCAAAATAGCATCTTCACATGTTGACGCCATTGTGGCAGTTCCCCCAAAAGAATAATTTTCATTATTCTTTACTACATTTCCAATGGTAAGTTTTCTGATTCCAGTTGAATTGAGCCCTTTATAAGTCACAGTGATCCTTATGGTAATACTTGTATAATTGCCATAATCCTTTTCTCGGTCTCCGATAAGGTCTTCAACAACTTTGCACCCGGAAGAGAGAAGAAATATAATAATTGAAACAAATAAAAAAATAATTGAAATTTTTTTAATCATAGTTCCTCCTACATTAATTATATAAGCACATTCCTTAATACTTTACAGCTCTATGATACTGAGAGGAAATTAGTATGTCAAGCTTATTGATCAGCTAATCTTACTTCTTTTATTTCAGGTATTTGTTCCTTTACAACCTTTTCTATATACCCCTTTATTGTTATCATGCTCATAGGACAACCATGACAGGCTCCTCTTAATCTTACAAGAACAACCTTTTCATCCTCTAAAACATCAACAAATTCTATATCACCTCCATCAGCCTGAAGTGCAGGTCTGACTGTTTCTATAACTGAACTTACCCTTTCTTTCAAATCCATTTTAACTCCTTATATATATCTTAACATTTTATTCAAAGCATTATAAGCTCTTTGCAATATTGATTCTTCAATATTAATTTCATATTGATTTTTTTCTAAAGAATTGAATATATCTATTAATGCTGTTCTTTTCATATTTGAACAGATTTTTGGTTTTACAGCAGGATAAAACTCCTTTTCTGGATTCTCCCTCTTCAATCTCTCAATTAAACCCTGTTCCGTAATAATCACAAACTGTTTTTTGTCTGATTTTTTCGCATACTTTAGCATACCACTTGTTGAAAAAACCTTATCAGCTAGATTTATCACCTCCATTCTCGCCTCTGGATGAACAAGGAATTCAGCTTCTGGATAAAAGTTTCTCATTTCCTCTATCTCCTCTTTTTTTATCCTGTCATGAACATAACAATAACCTTCAAATAAGATTATCTTTTTCTCAGGAACCATTTTCCCTACATAAGTTCCAAGATTCCTATCAGGTATAAATATAACTTCATCAGCATCTATATTTTTTACAACAGACACAGCATTTGCAGATGTACAACACACATCACTCTCAGCTTTAATATCAACACTTGAATTTACATAAGTTACAACCTTCGCATTTTTATGCTCCTGTTTTAATTCTTTCAATTCATCCACAGTTATCATATCAGCCATCGGGCATCCTGCATCAAGACGTGGTAATAATACTATTTTTTGGGGAGATAAAATCTTAGCAGTCTCTGCCATAAACTTAACTCCTGCAAAAACTATCATTTTATTACCTGTTTTTGAAGCAATCTTACTAAGCTCAAGTGAATCTCCAAGATAATCAGCTATTAATTGAACTTCTTCTATTTGATAATTATGTGCTAAAATTACTGCATTTTTTGCGCTTTTTAATTTATCTATTTTTCGTTTTAAATCTTCCATTTCTAGTTCCTGCAAGATTTTATTATAATTTTCTTAAATCGTCAACATTTATATTGACCAAAACTGTTTCAAATATTATAATCATTGAGGAGGTATTATGGATATTTCAAAAAGAGCAAAACAAATTCAGGAGTCCCCAATCCGAAAATTAGCTACTGTTGCTATAGAAACAAAAAAAAAAGGGACCCATATTTATCACTTAAATATAGGACAACCTGACATTCATACACCAGAAATCTTTTATAAAAAAATAAAAGATTTTTCTGAAAACGTTCTCTCATATGGGCCTTCAGATGGTCTTGATGAACTAAAGCAAGCAATAGCAGACTATTTTTCAAAGTATAACATAACCCTAAATAAAAATGACATTATAATTACAACTGGCGGAAGTGAAGCAGTTTCATTTGCTTTTACTGTAATTGCTGACCCCGGAGACGAAATTATAATACCTGAACCCTTTTATACAAACTATAATGGTTACTCTTCAATATCAAATTTAAAAATAGTCCCAATCACAACAGATCCTGAAACTGGATATCATTTGCCAGACATCTCTGAATTTGAAAAAAAGATCACAAAAAAGACTAAAGCCATTATGATATGTTCCCCTAACAACCCTACAGGTACTGTACTGTATGAAAAAGAAATAAGAGAACTTGGAGAATTAGTAAAGAAATACAATCTATTCCTCATTGCTGATGAAGTATATAAAGAATTTACTTATGATGGAGAGAAACATTTCAGCATATTACAATTAAAGGGTTTAGAAGATCAAACAATTGTAGTTGATTCTATTTCAAAACGGTATTCTGCATGTGGGGCAAGAATTGGAGCAATAATTTCAAAAAACAGAAAAGTAATGAAATCAATTCTCAAATTTGCTCAAGCAAGATTATGCCCACCAACCCTTGAACAGATTGGTGCAATTGGAGCATACAAACTCCCATTAAGTTACTTTAAAACAATCACAGCTGAATATCAAAAACGAAGGGATATTTTATATGAAATATTGACTTCAAATAAAGACATTATTTTGAAAAAGCCGAAGGGAGCCTTTTATATAATGACTAAACTCCCAATAGATAATTCAGATAAATTTGCAAAGTGGATGCTTGAAAATTTTGAAATAGATAATGAAACAGTTATGGTTGCACCAGGAGCTGGATTTTACTCAACTCCAGGAAAAGGAACACAAGAAATTAGAATTGCATATGTATTGGAGACTAACAAACTTAAAAAGGCAGGAAATATATTATTAAAAGCAATAGAAAAATATAACTCTTTAAATCTTTAATTTAAAATTAAATATAACAATTAAATTCCAAATTATGGTATAATCATTATATGAAAAAGGGTTTTACTTTAGTTGAAATTCTGATTGTAATGGCTATATTGGGAATTTTACTCTCAATCATAATCCCAAACTATTCTAGTTCAGTTAAAAGAGCAAAAGAAGCTGTTTTAAAAGAAAATTTATTTATAATAAGAGATTCTATAGACAAATTTTATTTAGATAAAAAAAAATATCCAACCGATTTAGAAGATCTTGTCACAAACAAATATTTGAGAGAAATTCCTGTTGACCCTTTCTTAAAAAGCAGAGAATGGAGACTAATCCATTATGAACCTGAGGAAATGGAAGATTTTGACCCTGAGATTGCAGATGCAATAATTGATATAAAGAGCCTGGCTTCCGGTACTAGTCTTGATGGCACAAAGTATGGAAATTGGTAAATTGATATGGAAAAAAATAAGGGTTACTCTCTTATAATTGCAATAATTGCAGTAACTATCTTTTCCATTCTTCTATTAAAAGCAAGAATAATGTGGGAAACAGTAATAGGAAGAGATCTGGAAGAAGAATTGATTTTTAGAGCAAGACAATATGTAAGTGCAATCAATTCATATAGAATTAAAAACAACAATTTCTACCCAAAAAAATTAAAAGTTTTGTATGAGAAGAAATTTTTAAGAAAATTGTATGAAGACCCGGTTAGTGAAAGCAAAGAATGGAATGTGGTTATGCAATCAACAAAATTGGGTAAAAAAAAATTACTAATTGTCCCCAAAAAGCTTGTAAAAAAGTTTGTTGGGACTGCGCACATTATAGGAGTCATTTCAACATCAATTAAAGAGGGTTTTAGAGAGTATAGGGGGAAAAAATATTATAATGAATGGGCTTTTTATTTAGGCGAACAGGTTAACAAAGAGATGCCAGAATTAAAACTCATAGAAGAGTAATGTCAAACATCTTTATAATTGCTGCTGAAAATTCTGCTGAAATTTATGGTTCCCAGGTAATAGACGAATTTAAAAAGAAAACTCCTGAAATTAAGTTTTTCGGGGTTGGAGGAAACAGATTTATTGAAAGAGGAGTTGATGTAATATTACATAACAGAGAATTCGCAATTGTTGGTCTTATTGAAGTAATTTCAAGCATTATAAAATTAAAAAAGTATATGAAATTAATTGTTAATGAAACAATAAAGAGAAACACAGATGCTGTTTTATTAATAGATTATCCTGACTTTAACTTAAGGCTTGCAAAAAAATTTAAAACTCTTAATATCCCTGTTTATTATTATATAAGCCCAACTGTGTGGGCATGGAGATATTCAAGAGTAAAACAAATAAAAAAATACGTAGATCACCTGTTTGTCATATTCCCTTTTGAAATTGATATTTTTAAAAAAGAAAAAATACCCTTTACTTATACAGGCCATCCACTCATTCCTTTAATAAAAATCACCGAAAAAAAAGAGACTTTCAAAAAAAAATTAAAGGTTGAAGATAATAAACTGATAATTAGTTTATTGCCTGGAAGTAGAAAATCAGAGGTTGCTTTCCTTCTTCCTGAAATGTTAAAAGCTATAAAACTGATAAAAAAATTGTTTAAAATTAAAATTTTTATTCAAAAAGCTGATAGCATAGAAAAAGATTTATTATTAGATCACCTTAAAAAAGCAAAATCCGAACATATTCAAATTATTGATCAAAAACAAGGATATAATTTAATAAATGCATCTGATATTGTGATAACCACATGCGGAACTTCAAATCTCGAAATAGCTATGATTGGTGCTCCATTTATAGCTGTTTATCGTGTGAATAAATTGTCATATTTTTTAGGAAAAAGATTTGTAAAGATAAATCTTTACTCAATAGTTAATATTCTTGCTCAAAAAAGAATAATACCAGAATTAATTCAAAGAGATTTCAAAGCAAAAAATATATTAGCAGAAACTCTCAAATTATTGGGAAACAAAATATTAAGAAATGAAATTTTACATCAATTTGAAAGTATAAAGAATAAAATAGAACAAGATAAAAATCCTTTTAAAATCATATATAAAAAAATCTACAAAGACTTATTAAAGTTAAATAAGATAAAGACTTGATAATATTTTTTATTTGATTTATTATTATTTATATAATAATAAAGGGGAGGAGAAAAAAATGGGAAAGGTAATTGGTATTGACCTTGGAACAACTTATTCAGTTGCCTCTTTTTATGAAAATAAAAATCCCGGCATAATCTTAAGCCATGAGGGTGGAAGATTATTACCCTCTGTTGTTGCATTTACAGAAAATAACGAAAGATTAATCGGGGAACCAGCAAAGAGCCAACTTATAACAAACCCACAGAATACTGTACATTCTATTAAAAGATTAATGGGGAAAAAATTCTCTGAAATGAAACCTTATTTACATGAATATACCTACGAAATAGTAGAGGATTCAGGAGACAGCATAAAAATAAAAATCAATGATATGTTATTTTCTCCGGAAGAGATATCATCAATGATCTTACAAAAATTAAAAGAATCAGCAGAACAATTCTTAAATTGCTCAATAGAAGGGGTAATTATTACAGTACCAGCTTATTTCAATGATTCACAAAGACAAGCCACTAAAGATGCTGGAGAAATTGCAGGCTTAAATGTGTTAAGAATTATAAACGAACCTACTTCTGCTTCATTAGCTTTCTCTCTAGATTTAAAAAAGAAATCAAATGTAGTTGTATATGATTTCGGGGGTGGAACATTTGATACTTCAATACTTGAAGTTCAAAATGATATTATAAAAGTCTTAGCAACTTCAGGTGACACAAACATTGGAGGCAATGATTTAGACATATTACTGACAGATTTAATTATTAATGAAATCAACAACGAATACGATATAAATCTACAGGACGACAAAATGGCTTTTCAGAGAATAAAAGAAGCATCCGAAACAATAAAAAAAGAGCTTTCTACCCTTGATTCCATTGAGATCAATCTACCTTTTATTGCTTCTTCGAATGAGGGACCCATTCATTTTTTTAAAAATATAACAAGAAAAGAATTTGAAAACATAATAAAAGATAAGATTGAAAAAACCATAAAGATCTGTGATGTTGCATTAAAAAAAGCTGATCTTAGCACTGAAAAAATTGATGAAGTGTTACTTGTAGGTGGTTCAGTAAGGATTCCGCTTGTTCAACGTAAGGTAAAAGAGTATTTTAAAAAAGAGCCGAATAAAAAAGTTAATCCAGATGAAATAGTAGCAATCGGAGCTGCAATTCAGGGATCAATTATTAATGGAAAAACTAAAGATATTATACTACTTGATGTTACACCAATTTCACTTGGAGTTAAAACCATGGGTGGTTCCTTTACAAGAATCATAGACTCAAATACTACAATTCCTACAAGTCGAACTCTGATTTTTACAACAGCTGAAGACAATCAATCTGAAGTTGAAATTGATATATTCCAAGGAGAAAGGGAAATTGCTGAAGATAATAAATTACTTGGTAAGTTTATTTTAAAAAATATTCGCCCCGCTTCTAAAGGTGTTCCAAGAATAGAGGTGACATTTAGTATAAATGTTAATGGGATTTTAAAAGTCAGTGCTATTGATCTTTCAACAAAAAATAAAAAGGAATTCTTTGTTTCTAATTCAGGATTACTAAATAAGAATGAAATACAACAAATCAAAAAAAATGCTGAAAAATTTAAACACACAGATCTAGAAAGAAAAAAATTAATAAAAGTTAAAAATAATATATTAAATCATATATATTTGATAGAGCAATATTTAGAAAAAACGGAACTTGAACCTGAAATAAAATTAGAAGCCTTCTCCTTAGTAAAAAAAGCAAAAAATTTAGTCTTAAATGAAATTTCCGAAGAATTGAAACAAATGGAATTTCAATTAGTAGAAATGAATGATAAATTGAAAACTTTGGCTATAACTTCACAAGAAACC
>JAUXFB010000042.1 GCA_030620255.1 Candidatus Aminicenantota bacterium
ATTAGTGGAAACTCCAGAGTGGATTATTGTTGATGTAGAGAAAAAAACAGGTAAAATAAACAATTTACCTACTAGAGAAGATGTATCTTTAGATGTTGAAGAACATCTTATTGTTGAATTGTATTCTAAATAAGGAGGAAATTATGGGGGATTTTAATTATCAAAGACCTAGGAAGCTTCGAGTAGAGGAGTTAACTTCAACATATGGTAAATTTATTGCTGAACCTTTTGAAAGGGGGTATGGCAGTACAATGGGAATTTCATTAAGAAGAGTCCTATTATCAATGATTGAGGGTACTGCTATCACATCTGTCAGAATAGATGGTGTTCTCCATGAATTCTCTGTAATTCCTGGGGTATATGAAGATGTTTTAAATATTATTTTGAATTTAAAAACTATTCCTTTTAAATTAAATACTGATGAACCAAAAATCCTCAAGATAGAAAAAAATGATGAGGGCGAGCTTTTATCTGGTGATATAATAACAGATAATGATGTTGAAATACTTGATAAAAATATTCATATAGCTTATTTAGAAGAAGGAGCTCAATTTAAATCTGAAATATTGATAAAGAATGGAATTGGATTTAAGTTATCAGAACAAAATTATGATGAAAATTTACCAATTGATTTTATTCCTGTTGATTCCAATTTTAGCCCTATTGAAAGAGTAAAATATTCAATAGAGCCAGCAAGGGTAGGTAAAAAAACTGATTATGAAAGGTTAGTAGTGGAAGTTTGGACAAATAGTTCTGTTTCACCTAGAGATAGTATTTCAAAAGCAGCTAAAATTTTAAGAGATCATTTTACGATTTATCTTACTTATCAGGACAAAGAAATTTTTTCACAAGATATTGAACAGAGTGAAGGCTTGGGGATTGAGAAAAAGTTTGAATTTCTTGAAAAAAATGTTGAAGCAATGGGATTATCTGTAAGAGCACTTAAGTGTTTAAAAAGACTAGGTGTTCAGTATGTTTATGAATTGATTGAAAAAACAGAACATGAACTTTTAAATTCGAAGAATTTTGGGAAAAAGTCTCTTGAAGAAATAATAACAAAATTAACTGGTTATGAATTAACTTTAGGTCAAAAACTTCCTGAAAATGTAAAGATAGATTTAGATGAAAAATTAAAAACAGAAATTGTTGAAGAAAATGAAGAGGAATTGGAGTAAAAAATGAGACATTTGAAAGGTGGATTTAAATTAAGAAGAAACCCTGCTCAAAGAAAAGCATTATTAAGAAATTTAAGTGCAAGCTTAATAGAGAAGAATAGAATTGAAACAACGCTTGCCAAAGCAAAGGCAGTTAGACCAATCGTTGAAAAATTGGTTACAATGGGGAAATCAGGGGATCTTGCTGATAAAAGAAGAGCATTCGCGTATTTGTATAAAAGGGAGACTGTTCATGTTCTATTTAATGAGGTAGCACCAAGATTCATGGATAGACAGGGTGGATATACAAGGATAATAAAAAGTGATTTTAGAAAGGGTGATGGGGCTGAAATGGCTATAATTGAGTTTGTTGATTATATTTATAAGAAAAAAGCTAAAAAATCAAAAGATAAGGACAAAATAAAAAAATAAGCGGGTATAACTCAATGGTAGAGTGTAAGCTTCCCAAGCTTGATGTTGCGGGTTCAATCCCCGTTGCCCGCTAAAAAAGGGGATTAAAATGAGTGTATTTAAGAAAAGTGAGAATATAAGGAGTAGTACTTATGCTGTTCACAATGATGTTCAAAAGATAAAATCATTAATCGGCAAGAGTTTATTCATTAAAGGTGATATCCGTTCTGATGAAGAACTTCTTATTGAAGGAAAAGTTGAAGGTAAATTAAATGTAAAAAACAGGGTGATTATTGGTAAAAATGGAATTGTAAATGCAGAAATAAAAGCAAGAGAAATAGTTATAAGAGGTAAGGTAAATGGAGATGTTACTGCTAGTTATAAAGTTGAAATCGAGCCTGAAGGAATTTTAAATGGAAATATATTCTCTCAGAGAGTTCATCTAACTGAAGGAGCTATTTTTAAAGGGAATATAGATATGTCTTCAAAAGATAAAGATCTCCCTGTAAATAAGAGTGTTGAAAAAGGTAAGGAAGTAAAAAAATAGACCTTTAGTATTACTATTGTTAATACATTAGAATAGGGTTTTCAAATTTGAAAAAAAGTATTATTCTAAAACTTGGAATTTTACTTTCTTGTATATTATTTTACTTCAATTTTTTTGCTCGTGAATATGAGATTCAATTTCAAGATGTTGATTTAACAGAAAAACTGAATTATTTATTATTAAAAAATGCAGGGATTGATAAACTTATAATTAAGGTTTTTGAGGATGATCCTGTAAGTGGTGGACTTTTTTTTAAAAATTCAGTTTTTAGAGTAAAAAAACCTATACTTGATCGAATAATTCCTGATTTTGATTTTAGTAAATTTAGTTTATGGGCATGGATGATTACAAGAAAATTAAGTTGGGGACAAGGTTTAGACTTATATGACATGGAGTATAAAAATAGAGAGAGGAGATTGGTTAGAAAACTTGATCTTTTTAATCCAGATGCAATAAAAAAGATTATTTCTGTATATAAAGAGTTAGCTTTAAAGAAAATAGATGGGATTTTAATTCAAGATGATTTTTTTATTAGATACAATGAGGGTTTTTCAAACTGGGGTAAAGCGAAGTTTTCTGCAATGATGAATTTACCTTCTAAAGAATCTAAAATAATGAATTCAAAGACTGAATATAACTTAAATTGGATTCAAATAAAAGTAAGTCAGGTAAATAAAGTATTGAGTTTAATAGTAAATGAATGTAAGAAGGTTAACCCCAATATAAAAATAGGGATAAATATTTATTATGAGACTCCTATTTTTATAAATAGAGCTGAGGCATGGTTTGCGCATAATTTAAAGGGGATAATTGATAGTGGTATAGATTTTGTGTATTTAATGTCTTATCATAGACAAATTAAAAAAGAGATGAAATTATCTGAAGATAGAAATAGAATGCTATTTAAAAAAATTGTTGAAAAAGCATATGAAATCTGTAAGGATAGATTAGTTGTAAAAATACAGGTCAGAGATTGGGATACTGATGAGAGAATACCTTTAGTAGAGCTTAAGAATTATATAAGATTAGTACCAAAAAGCATTAAAAGAATTTGTTTTACACCAGTAGAGATAGAGGATTTTTATCATATAAAAAGTTTAATTAAATTTGATAGTGGCTAAGTTGTTTAGAGAAAGTAAAACAAGTTTTAAGATTAAAATTGGAGATTTTTTGTTTAAACATCGTTCTTTTACTCCAATTCCGTTAATAATTATTGTGATTCTATTTTTCAGGCCAATTGACTATGGTAAAAATAATTTAATATTGAACTTATGCGGTTTTTTTATATCTATAATTGGTGAGTTAATAAGAGTACTAGGAATTGGGTTTTCTTTTTCAGGTACATCTGGGAGAGAAAATTATTTAAGGGCAGATAATCTGAATATGACTGGAATTTATTCAATTGTACGTAATCCTCTATATATAGGAAATGTTTTGATATATTCTGGAATATTAGTTGTATTTTCAAACCTGTTTGCAATATTGATTTGTGATATTTTTATTACTCTTCAATATTATTTTATAATTCTCTCTGAAGAAGGTTATTTGATGGAAAAATACGGAAAAGATATTGATTTATATTTTAAAAATGTTTCAAGAGTAGTGCCGAATTTTAAGGGTTATAAAAAGCCTATACTAAAATTTAATCTAAAAAAAGTGATTTTTAAAGAAAATGATTCAATTTTTAATATATTTATGATGTTTGTTTTAGTGCTGGCTTATAAGGAAGAGGTATTTTATGGAGGAATAGATAATATTAAAATATACGTTATCCCAGGAGCATTTCTGATTCTTGTTTATGCAATAATTAAAATTTTAAAGAAACATTGAAGATTAAAGAATTATATGATGTGATTGTGATTGGTGGAGGTGCTTCAGGAATGTTTGCTGCGGGTTGTTCAGCAGCAAATGGTGCTAACACCTTGTTATTAGAAAGAAATAATAAGCTGGGTAAAAAATTAAGTATTACTGGAAAAGGTAGATGTAATATTACTAATATTGGCGAGATAAATGACTTTATTGATATATATGGAAAAAACGGCAAGTTCTTATATAGAGCATTCACAAAATTTTTCAACCAGGATCTAATTGCTTTTTTTAATCATTATGATGTTAGTACTAAAGTAGAAAGGGGAGGAAGAGTTTTTCCTGTTAGCGATAATTCTGAAAGCATTGTAAATGTTTTAAGAAAATATATTAAAACAAATAAAGTGACTTTGGGCTTGAATCTTAGAGTCAGAGAAATTATGAACACTGATAATAAAACTGGCGAAAACAAATTTGGAAAATATAAAGTTAAAGGGATAAGACTATTTGAGAGAAAAGAAGTCATAAAAACAGGTAAAGTTATCCTGGCTACAGGAGGGCTTTCTTATCCTCGCACAGGCTCTACAGGAGATGGTTATAAAATGGCAGAAAAATTAGGGCATACTATTGTTCCGCTTAAACCAGCACTTGTGCCTTTAGAAACTAAAGAAGATTTTGTTAAAGATTTACAGGGGTTAGCGTTAAAAAATGTCAGTGTTACTGTTTTTGCTAATGGCAGGAAGATTGACTGGGAATTTGGGGAAATGTTATTTACTCATTTTGGCATTTCAGGACCGGTTATTTTAAAAATGAGTGGTTTAGCTGTTGAACATTTAGGTAAAAATGAAGAGGTAACTGTTTCCATCAATTTTAAACCTGCATTGGATAAAAAAAAACTTATTGATAGATTTTTGCGTGAAAAAAAAGAATTTGGACTTAAATCAGTTAATAATGTGATGAAAAATTTCTTGCCTCAGAGGCTTGTTCCAGTCTTTTTGAAACTAGCTAATATAAGTAGCATAAAAAAATTTAAGCAAATTACTCATCAGGAAGAGGAAAAAATAATTGATCTTTTAACCAATTTTAAATTAAAAGTCACTAAACCCAGACCAATTGATGAAGCAGTTATTACCAGGGGAGGAATTTCTTTGAATGAAATTAATCCTTACACTATGGAATCAAAAAAGGTTAAGGGTTTGTATTTTTGTGGAGAGATAATTGATATTGACGGTAAAACAGGTGGTTATAACCTACAAATGGCTTTTTCTACAGCATTTCTTAGTGTGCAGAATTAGAGAGCAACTCTTAACATAAAACACGAACCCATTTATCTATAAGTGTTGCAAAAATAATCCAAATTTGTGACAATATAATTTTATGTTTTAAAGGAAGTTGTGTTTTGAAAAAAAGACGTAAAGAAATACCCTCTGTTTATGATAAAGCTAAATTCAAAGAGTATAAAAAAGGGTTTACAGGAAATCCTTTATTTATTGTTGCTTTAGTACTTATATTGCTGATCATTGCTCGGTTTACAAACCTTTATATGCAATATCATATGACTAAATTGGAGCTGAAAAGTAGCTCTTTATGTAAGGAGATAGACTTTAATTTTCTTGGACTTTCAGGATATGAAAAAGCAAGAAATAGGCTTTTGCAATCTGATCTTACACAAACAAAAAAAATAAAGGTGGTATGTTTTTATGATTTGTTTTATCCAGCTGTGTTTTTTATAAATAATAAAGATAAATTATCCTTTGTTGACCTTGGCAAACTGGTTGTTTATGTTGATTATGGTTTGTCAGTAATCTATTTTTATCAGTTTGATGTTATCAAAAGTAAAGTGAATGAAACTGAAATTGTTCGATCTTTTGGAAACTCTTTGGCATTTCCTATATTTAGGGGTGTGTGCAAAATTCTGGGTTATGATTTGGATATAGAGAAGAGATCTAAAAAAGATATTTCTTACATTATAAAGTCTACTGAAAATTTTAAGTATTTAAAAATCCCATATTTATTCTATTTTTATATTCCATTAGTGTTAATTATTTTGTTTGCTTTTTTTTACAGTAATGCCATATTTATTTCATTTTTCTACTATATAGAGATTTTTTTCTTATTTGATTTAAAAGAGGCTTTTGTTGTACCTTTCTCATGGTTATTAAATTTTTTGAATATGGAAGCTTCTAATATGGTTGTGCTTGTTGGAACTTGTTTTTTATGTGTGCTTTTTTTTATTGCTGGCATATTAGGCCTGTTTAACTGGAAAAACATTCAAAATCAATCATTTGAGAGGGGCTTTATACTTTTTATGCTTTTACTTCCCATATTTATCAGGTTTTAAAAGGATATTATGCGGAAATGGTTGACTGGACTAATAGTTGATTAGTTAAATAGTATTTCCTTTATAAGTTTAAGTCTAAGTTTGAGTTTAAGTTTAAGCTTAAGTTTAAGTTTGAGTATAAGTTTAAGCTTAGCCTTAATCTTAACACTGATCCAGATTTTGCTGATAGCTGAATGCTGAGACTTGGTTAACTGGACTAATGGTTGACTGGTTAAATGGTTGAATAGTTGATTAGTTAAATAGTATTTCCTTTATCAGTTTAAGTCTAAGTTTAAGTTTAAGCTTAAGTTTAAGTTTGAGTATAAGTTTAAGCTTAAGTTTAAGTTTGAGTCTAAATTTAAGCTTTTCTTTTTAGTTTTCCCACCATATCCTAAATTCCAACCCCCAAATCCTGATCATCAACTTAAAACTTAAAACTGTCTTTGTTGATTGGACTAATAGTTAAATAGTTAAATGGTTTTTTTTCTTTCTTCATTTTTTACTTTTGCCTTTTTACTTTTTCCTTGTTACCCTCTAACCTCTGACCCCTGACCACGATTTTGTTTCTTTTTACTTGTTACTATTCACTTCCACACTGTAATCCCGGTTCACCAGGATATCACTCTTTTTCTTATGTTTGGATATAATCGCGTGCTCAATTCTTAAAATCTTTTCCAGATATGTATCCTGTAGTTCTCTACCCCGCTTTTTTCGAGATTTTCGGGTGTCCAGGTAATTGCGGTCAATAAATACATGGCAATCGACATTATTCAACAAGGTTGTATAGGTCCCATCAACTATCACAACCGAAACCTCAGCTAATGGTATGGTTTCCGTGGTGATTCGATCCTCATCATAGAGAACCAAAGGTTTACTTAGCTGCTTTTTCCCAGAAACTATATCCTGGAGATTTTGATCAATCAAGTCCAGGTGAACTTCTGAAGTGCCCACATGATTGATATTCTTTTTTCTCATCTCGGCATTGGTTTTTGGGGGGTAAACAAAATAGTCATCCTGTTGAAGAATAACACTCTTAATTCCTGTATATTCCAGATTCTCGTATAGTGAATAAGCAATTTCGGATTTACCGGCACCTGACTCTCCGGCAATAGAAATGATGAATTTTTTTTGAGAATTCTTTATCCGGGGGAGTAGAATGTCTGCGATCTGGCCGGCAGCATTGGCATGTTCTCTTTTTATAATTAATTTGTCACCAATCATGGTCTATCCCTCTTTTTATCGTTTCCTTGCCAAAATGTCAAGTTTGCCAGTAGGAAGACAAACTAAGTGCACAAGGGGCCAAGTCGTCGTGGCTGTCTCATAACCCTTTAAAAGCAGTGTTTTGGGCCATTTTTTCTGAGCACTATACTCGCATTTCTTAAAAATCACTATATTAAGTAAATTAAATCAATATCTTTACTTGTTATTACGAAATTAGCTTGCTTTTTATACTCATTCATTACTTTTTTTAACTCAAAACTTAAAACTGTCTTTGTTGATTGGACTAATAGTTAAATAGTTGAATGGTTTTTTTTCTTTCTTCACTTTTTACTTTTGCCTTTTTACTTTTTCCTTATAAAGATTTCAGCCACTGTTGCTCTACTTCAAATGCTGCTTAAAAAGTCTTGACAAAACCTATCGTCACCCTCCTTTTTTTCTTAATGGTTTTAAAGAAAGAAAATTTAAAATTCAAAAATTGTTGATTTATTTAATAAAATGTATTATATTGTATAAAGATTCAGTTATTTTTGTAATGAATAGATACCTTGTTGTGGATGAAGTTTTATAATAACTAAATGGATAAAGTAATAGAAACGATATTTCAAGAATTTAAAAATGAATGTAAAAAGAAGACAAATATTATTGTTATGAAAAAAGCGAAAAGAGATGCTGAGAATATTTTCAATCTAA
>JAUXFB010000289.1 GCA_030620255.1 Candidatus Aminicenantota bacterium
CAGAGTTCAATCACTTAAAAATTATAACATCATAAATGTTTAATTGCAAAACACACATATTGATGATAAAATTACAAAAAATGATATTAAAGGAGATACAAAAACCAGTTGAAAGTCTCATAAGAAAAGCAGATAATACCTTTAAAAAAAATACTCGAAGTGATATAGACCTCATAAATAAAATAATTAATTCTACAACTGTTAATAAAGGTAAACAGATAAGATCAACTCTTTTATTTCTCCTTGCAAAACTGAATAACTGCATAACAGATGATTTACCTCTTATTGCCACTTCTATAGAGATGCTTCATCTTTCCAGTCTAATACATGATGATATTATTGATAATTCAATATTAAGACGTGGGAAAAAAACTTTGAATGCTGATTTTGGAAATTATATATCAGTTTTAGGAGGTGATTACTTTTTCATTAATTCTTTAAATTTGATGAAAGAAATTAACCAGGATCTTATTATGGAAATCATTTTAAAGGTTTCTAAATCAATGATTGATGGCCAAATACTGGAAGTTGAAAATAGTTTTAACTTCAATATAGATCCAGATACATACTTTAAAATAATAACAAATAAAACAGCTGCTCTATTTGCAGGAATTTCTGAAATTGTATTTGTTTTAAAAAATGAAGGGTCAAGTTCTAAAGAAAAATTCCACGAATTTGGGCAAAATTTTGGGATTATATTTCAAATCTGTGATGATATGCTTGATATATTCTCTAAAAACTCAGGTAAAGACCATTTCAGAGACTTAAAAGAGGGGAAAATAACCCTTCCTTATATTTTACTTCTTAAAAAAACAAAGACTAAATTAATAAAAAATTTCTCAGATAAAAACCAGAAACTCTTATTAGAACTCTTTGAGAAATTCAGAATTAAGGATCTATATTTTAAAGAAATAGACAAGTATTATACAGATAGTGTAAATTTTTTAAATATCTTTCCAGACTCTATATATCGCAAATCTCTTTTCAAACTCCTTGATTTTATAAAATGTCGTGATTACTAAAAAAAATCTTGAAATAGAGATAAAGATCAAAGTTGATAATATTTCTGAAACAAAAAAAAAGGTGTTAAATTTAGGGTTTAAAATATTTAAAGAAAAAACTTTTGAATATAATATTACTTTTGATAAAGAAGACAAGCAATTAAGTAAAAATAACTTTCTATTAAGATTAAGAAAAACAGATTGTGCAAACACATTAACTTTTAAGTGTCCTGTTTTAAAGGTTGATGAATCTCAGAACTATAAAAAAAGAGAAGAAATTGAAACTGAGGTTTCTGATTTTGATAAAACCAGGAAGATTTTATATTTGCTTGGATTCCAGCCATTATTTATTTATGAAAAATATAGAGAGACCTTTTCAAAAGGAAATGTAAAAATAATGGTTGATCAAACTCCTATTGGAAATTATATAGAGATTGAAGGAAAAGAATCTGAAATTGATAATACAGCCAATCAGTTAGGATACAACAAAAGCCATTACATTACACAAAGTTATCATTCTCTATTTTTAAAATCAAAAAATAAGGGTTTCATGCAGTTTGATCCATGATATTTTTTATTTTAGCCGGAGGATATGGAGAAAGGGCAAAACCTTTATCCGCAATTAAACCAAAACCAATCTTTCCTGTTAATGGGCAACCTTTAATCAAGATAATGTTAAAGCAATTAAAAAATATTGGATTAAAAAAGGGACTAATAAATCTACACTATATGCCTGAAATAATAAAAGAAAATACAAAAATAGATTTGGATATTAATTTCCTGTATGAGAAGGAGCTTTCTGGAAGCAAAATAATAAAAAGATCAATTCAATATATGAAAGATCTAATTCTTGTAATAAATGGGGATATTTTTGTAGAAATCCCCTTAAAGGAAATGGCTGAGAAGATCTCAAATTCAGATGGGGTTTTGTTGGTAAAAAGTCATGACACTGGTTATTCCTCAGTTGAAATAAAGAAAGACACTTTTGTAGGTACAAAAAAGGATAATAAAAAAGGCGCTTTTATGTATACTGGGGTTGCTGTATTAAGAAAAAATGTAATAAAAAAGATCGATGACTTCAGTTTTCTTGATACTTTGAAAAAGCATGACTTTAAAATTAAAGTTTTGGAATATAATGGTTTATGGCTTGATTTTGGGAAGCCAAAGCTCTATTTTGAATCAAATTTTAAATATAAAGAATATATAGATAATTTAACTCAAAATTCTCTTTCCAACAATGTTATTATTTCTTATGACTCAATGGTAAACAGATCAATAATATGGGAAAATTCAATAATAGATAACAAATCTAAAATTTCAAATTGCATAATAACCGGCAACATAAAATTAAGTAATGTTAATTATAAAAATAAAATAATAACAAAAGATAAAATTTACGACTTATAGATTTTTCTATTTTTTTGACAGGTAAAATGTTTTTAACAAATTTTCTGCAGCTGTTGTTGGAAGTAATGTTTTATCCAATACTTGATCTTTAATAAGTGAGAGTTGTTTTTGAACCTCATGATTCTCATAGAAATTTTCATTTAAATAATTTTCTATCATTGAAAACATCCATTCAAGCCTTTGTTTTTTCCTTCTTTCATAAAAGAATCCTGATTTCTTTGTTATTTTCTCAAATTCTTTTATAACATTCCAGATTTCATGAGTCCCTTCACCTGTTAAAGCTGAGCATGTATAAGCATTAATTTCCCATCCTTTTGTTACTGGTGTAAGGTACTTTAACGCAAGAGAATACTCTGCTTTTGCAGCATTTGCCAATTCTCTATTCCTTCCATCAGCTTTATTCACAACAATTGCATCAGCAATCTCAATAACTCCCTTTTTTATTCCTTGAAGTTCATCTCCAGCTCCTGAAATCATAACAAGCAAGAAGAAGTCAACCATTGAACGAAC
>JAUXFB010000234.1 GCA_030620255.1 Candidatus Aminicenantota bacterium
TCAGATAATTTTCTCCAGGTATCAAAATGCTATCCTTTTGGAATTTTAAAATATGATAAAGAAATTATTTTACGTGCTCCAATTGGGATTGATTCGGAAAATAACATTTTATTGGGAAGTGAAATACCAAAAAACTCTATGTTAATGATTATGAAAGGAGATCATAAAAAATTAATATCAGCAGCAGGTTCAGCAACAGAACAAGCAAAAGAGGTTTTTATAGGTAAAAAGAAAACATTACCAAAAAAAGCCTTAATTATTGATTGTATTACCAGGGCATTATTTCTTGAGAAAATGTTTGAAGATGAGTTGAAAATAATCAAAGAAAAAGGAGATGCAGGAATTACTTTATTTGGTTTTTTAAGTTTAGGAGAAATCGCCTCTTATGGTGAGAAATATATTGAATTATATAACAAAACAGTTGTGATTGGAATGGGGGAGTAAATAATGAAGATAGAAGATACTTCAATAATTCAAAAAATGGCTATTTCATACGAGTGCTCGCTTGCAATTGGAAATAGTCTGAATCTTTCGAAAATGCTACAAGAGGTTATTCATACAATTGTACATAAAACAAATGCTCATAAAGGAAGTATCTGGGTTGCAAGGGGTCATAGCCAATCAGATATTATACTGGGAGCTATAGCTGGTTTGAGATTAAATGATAAAGAAATTAAAAAGGGAGTTTATTGCATAAAAGGTATTTTTAGAGAGACATGTTCAAAAAATGAGGTAATAATAAAACATAGAGAAGAGGAAGACTTTTTAAAATATTGTATTCAAAAAACAGGAAAAGAGCAGTCTATATTAATAGTTCCTGTAAGTAATATGGCTATTATTCATATTGTATATGCAAATAAAGATATAGTAGATGAAAGTTTAGGAAATATATTTTTAGGCCTTTCTAAAAAGTTAGGTAAAGCAATAGAAGCTTGTTTTGCTCATGAAAATATAATAAGAGAAATAGATGAAAGAAAGAAGGCAGAAGCTCTTCTAAAAGATTCAGAAGAACAATACCGCACAACTCTTAATTGTATGCCAGATGCAATTCATGTTATTAAAGCTGATTTAAAAATAATTTTAATTAACAAAAAATTTGAAAAATGGAATAAAAAACTGGGGCTGTGTACAGATGCTATTGGTAAAACAATATCCGAAGTTTTCCCATTCTTACAAGATAAAGTTCGTGATGAATATAAAAATATATTTAAAACCGGAAAAATGCTGATTACTGAAGAGGATAATACAATAAATGAAAAAAATTTTTTTACTGAAACAACAAAGATACCTGTACTTAAACATGGTAAAGTTGTTAGGGTGATTACAAATATAAGAGATATAACTGAACATACAAGAAATGAACAGATTCAATCAGTTTTATATAATATTGCTGAATCAGTAAATATTACTAAGGATCTTGATGAATTATTCAAATCAATCCAAAATTATCTTAAAAAAGTTATAGATACAACTAATTTTTTTATAGCATTATATAATAAAGATAATGATACGATTTCTTTGCCCTATTTTGTAGATCAGAAAGATAAATTCGCTTCATTTCCTGCACGTAAAACTCTTACTAAATATGTGATTAATATAGGGAAATCGCTTCTTGTTTATGAAGATGATATAAATAGGTTAGTCAAGAAAGGAGATGTAGAAGTAATAGGAACTATTTCTAAGGCATGGCTCGGTGTTCCTTTAAAAAAGGATAAAGAAATTATTGGGGTTATTGTTGTTCAGAGTTATTCAGATGCATCTATTTATACTGAGAAGGATGCAGAGATATTAGAATTTGTTTCAGATGAAATTGCCATTTCAATATCACGGAAGAAAGCAGAGGAGGAATTGGCACAAGAAAAAGAGCGTTTATCAGTAACCTTAGGTTCAATAGGTGATGGAGTTATAACAACAGATATTAAAGGTAATATAGTATTATTAAACAAAGCAGCAGAAGAGATAACTGGTTGGTCAAATGAGGAATCAATTGGTAAGTATATGCATGAAGTATTTTCAATAAGGGATGAAGTAACAGGCAAGAAATATGAGAATTTAGTTAAAGGAGTGATTAGTAAAGATAAAATTGAGGTGCTTCCTGAACATTCATTATTAATTACAAGAGATGGTAAAGAAAAGATAGTTGCAGACAGTATTGCTCCCATTCATGATAGGGAGAGTAAGACAATTGGCACTGTTTTAGTATTTAGAGATATTACTGATAAGAGAAAAATGGAAGAGGAATTTATGAAGACCACAAAGCTTGAATCAGTTGGTATTCTTGCTGGTGGTATAGCTCATGATTTTAATAATATCTTAACAGCTATAATAGGCAGTATATCTTTAGCAAAATTAAATGTGAAACCTGAGGATAAAATGTTTGATGTTTTAACAGAAATTGAGAAAGCATCTGTTCAAGCTGAGAGTTTAACACAACAGCTTCTTACTTTTTCAAAGGGAGGAGCTCCAATAAAAAAGTCTATGAATATATCTAATTTGTTAAAGGATTCAGTAATATTTTCATTGAGAGGTTCTAATGTAATGTGTGAGTTCTTTATAACAGAAGATCTTTGGTTAGTTGAAGTGGATGAGGGCCAGATAACTCAGGTTGTAAATAACCTAATCATAAATGCTGATCAAGCTATGCCTGAAGGAGGAATAATAAAAGTTATAGCAGAGAACATAGAGGTTGAAACCGGACAGGGGTTACCTCTAAGAAAAGGTAAATATATACGAGTTAGTATAGATGATGAGGGGATAGGTGTTTCTAAAGATATGCTGGATAAGATATTTGACCCATACTTTACCACAAAACAGAAGGGTAGTGGTTTAGGTCTTTCAACAACATATTCAATAATCAAGAAGCATGATGGATATATTGATGTAGAGTCAGAAGTAGGAAAAGGGACTAAGTTTTATATATATCTTCCTGCATCAAATGATAAGTCTTTAAAAGGAAAAATGGGGGGGGAAATAGGAGAAGTCGTATATGGTAAAGGCAGGGTGTTGGTAATGGATGATGAAGAGGCTGTGAGGGTTATAGCAAAAGAAATGCTTGATTATATAGGGTATGAGGTAAAATTGGCAAAAGATGGAGAAGAGGCAATAGAATTATACAGGAAAGCAAAAAATTCTGGGAATTTATTTGACGCAGTGATTTTGGATTTAACAATTCCTGGTGGAATGGGTGGTGAAATGGCATTAAAGAGATTAATAAAAATAGATAAAGAAGTTAGAGCTATAGTATCCAGTGGGTATTCAAATTATCCCGTTATGTCAGAATTCAAGAGGTATGGATTTAAAGGGGTTATTCCAAAGCCTTTTACTATAGTTAGTCTAAGTAAAGTATTGAATCAAGTTATTACTTGCATTGAATAGTAATATTTTAATAGATTATTTTTGAAATATTGTTGGGGGCAATGTAAAAGGTGAAAAAATATTTTTTCACAGTTATTATTTTTATTTTGAGTATTAATGTATTAGCTCAGAACAATATTGATAGTTTAGAAATAAAATTAGAAACTGTATCTGGCAAAGAGAGAGTTGATATTTTAAACCA
>JAUXFB010000155.1 GCA_030620255.1 Candidatus Aminicenantota bacterium
AAAGTTGCTTTAATGGAATTTAATGAGCCCTCTATTTATACAACAGTTAAAGAGTTTGAAAAGCATGGTGTTGAAAAAATCTATGCTCTTCCAATCTTTATAGCACCATCTGGACATTCTGTATATGATGTCCCAACCATTTTAGGTTTATATGAAGACAAAAAATTTCTAAATCAGCTCAAAGAAGAAAAGATTAAGGTTGTTGATACAAACATAAAAATCCTTTTAGGCCCAACCCTAAATTATGGAAATCTCTTAAAAGAGATAATGTTAGACAGAGTTAAAGAACTCTCCACAAACATAAATAATGAAAGCCTGATTATACTTGCACATGGAGATAAAAATTATGAAAAAATATGGTCAGATCTATGCAGAGAAATAGGTTCTTATGTTTGCGGGAAAACAGGCATAAAATATTTTAACTATGCTTTTGTTGGAGTTGGACAATCTTTTGCTGTTAATGGAGTACCTGTGATTTTAAAGGCTAATGACAAGTATAAAAAAACAATTGTACAGGGTTTATATCTTTCAATGGGTGTTAAGAGTATGTCAAAAAGATATCAGGAAATATTCAAAGAGAAAAATATAATTTTTTCAAATAAGGGTCTATTACCTGATAAAAGGGTTTCTGAATGGATAGTTGATAGAGCATTGGAATACGCAAAAAAAAAAGAGAAATCTTGACAATTCTTGAACTAATTTAGATAATACCTATTGATTCATAAAATAAAACATAAAGGATAAGAAAATGAAAAGAATTGACATTCAAAATATTAAAGAAGCTGCAGATTACATTCGCTATTTATCTTTAGAAAGCATTGAAAAAGCTCAATCTGGACATCCGGGTCTTCCTCTTGGTTGCTCAGATATTGGAGTTGTTTTATATAGATATATTCTGAAACATTATCCAGAAAATCCTGAATGGATCAACAGGGATAGATTTGTACTTTCAGCAGGACATGGTTCAATATTGCTTTACTCTCTCCTTTATTTATCAGGTTATAATATAAGCCTTGAAGATATAGATAAGTTCAGACAATTGGGGAGTAAAACTCCCGGACATCCTGAATATAATATAAAAAATGGAGTTGAAACCACAACAGGCCCTTTAGCACAAGGTTTTTCAAATTCAGTAGGAATGGCTATTGAAGGTAAGATACTGGCTGAAAAATTCAATAAAAAAGGGTATCCTTTCTTTGATTATACAATTTATACTTTAATAGGAGACGGATGCAATATGGAGGGTCTCAGTTATGAATCAGCCTCTCTTGCAGGACACCTTGGCCTTGATAATTTAATTGCGATCTATGTCTCAAATAATATCTCAATTGATGGTACAACAAATATTACATTTACAGAAAACGTTGCTAAAAGATATGAAGCTTTTGGCTGGGAAGTTGGACTTTTTGATGCAACCAATAGTGTTGAGACATTTGATGAAAAATTAAATGATCTAAAAAAAATTAAGGGGAAACCAAAGATCTTAATAACTAAAACAATTATTGGCAAAGGCCTTAATAAAAAAGAAAACACAAATAAAATTCATGGCTCGCCTGCAGGAATTGATGAGATTGCCTATTTTATTCAAAATTCAGAAATAAAAAATATATTTGAAAAAAAATATGGAAAAGAATCAGTTGAAAATATAGAAAAATTAAAAGAAATAATGCAAGCCAGAGTTAAAAATAAGGAGAGCTTATTACAAAACAACGACGTAGTATTATTTATGAAACAATGTGTTGAAAATAATGAATTCATTTATAATAAATGGAAAAAATTAAATTTAAAATACAAAAAAGCTTTTCCAAGAGAATACATAAAATTAAAACAATTCTTGAATCTTTCAGTTAATGACTCAATAAAAGAGAAACTTTTAAACTATATTGAGAACAAACCAGATTCAACACGAAACATTGCTGGTAGAGTGCTTAACTTATGTGCTGAACAAATTCCTCAAATTATAGGGGGCTCAGCTGACCTTGCATCCTCTACAAAAGCAAATCTTTTATCATCGAAATATATAGAAAAAAAAGATTTTTCAGGAAGAAACATTGCGTACGGTATAAGAGAAAATGCTATGTGTTCTATAAATAATGGACTTGCTCTAAATCACACAATGATACCTTTCTCATCTACATTTCTTACATTCCTTGACTATATGAAGCCTGGTGTAAGACTTGCTGCATTGATGAAATTAAATCATATGTTTATCTTTTCTCACGACTCATTTTACGTTGGAGAAGATGGTCCAACACATCAACCAATTGAACATATCAACTCTCTCAGATTGATTCCTGACATAAATGTTTTTAGACCAGCAAATGATATTGAAACTGCTTTTTCTTTTCTTTATTTTCTTGAAAATCTGAATGGACCCATAGCTATTATAACTACAAGACAATCCGTAATGGAAGAAGCATATAACAATTCTTTTAAAAGACCGGAGCTGTATGAAAATTTCAAAAAGGGAGCTTATATTTTTTATGAAACAAGAGGGCTAAAAAAACCAGATGTAATAATTGGAGCTTCAGGTTCTGAATTAGGTGTATCATATAGAACTGCAAAACTCATTGAAGAAAAGGGTAATTTAAAAGTCAGAGTTATAAGCATTCCCTGTTTGGAACTATTTAGTAAATCAGATAAAACTTACAAAGATTTTCTATTATTCAATAAAGAAACAACTTTTGTTTTTATTGAAGCAGGTTCACACAGGGGCGTTGATCTGTTTTACGACAAAAATATGATCCTTATTGATATTCAACATTTTGGTGCATCAGCTTCAGGTAAAGAATTACAAAAAGAATATGGAATGTTATGCGAAGATATTTATGATAAAATAAGAAAGATCATTCATTAATTCTTTATCTTGGGAAATATATAAATAAAAAACATATTCATCTATTTACAATTACAAACATTTATCTTATAATAAACTGTTTTCATTCAATTTAAATGAATTCTGTAGAAATAAAATGGGAAAAAGATTAACTTCATATAAAGATGGAGATAGAGTTAAAATCACAAAAATTGATGCTGGACATGGAGCCTTAATTAATTTAATAAACTTAGGATTGAATATTGGAAATATTGTTGAAATTGGAAGAAAATCAAACATGAAAGGGCCTGTTATTGTGAGTTATCAGGGTACAGAAGTTGCAATTGGATATGGTTTAGCTACAAAGATTATAGCTGAAATCACATAACAATGGAGTTTATTCTCGTAGGGCAACCTAACTGCGGGAAAAGCACAATATTCAATGAAGTTGCTGGATATAAATCCGTTGCTTCGAATTTTCCTGGCATAACTGTTAAATATACAAAAAGTCATATTGAACTTGAAAATCAAAAGATCAGTGTTATAGATATCCCGGGCACATATTCTATTCAAACATCTGACGAAGCTGAACTAGCAGCCACAAAATATATCCTAAATGCTCCAGAAGATGCAGTAATTATAAATATTCTTGATGCATCTGTTCTTTCAAGAAGCCTTGAACTTACACTACAATTAATGGAACTTCAAAAACCAATGGTTGTTGCTTTAAATATGATAGATGAAGCAGATAGAAAAGGAATAAAGATCGATTCTGAAAAATTGTCTAAAATTATTGGCGTTCCTGTTATAAAAACGAATGGTAGAAAAGGTAAAGGAATCTTTCAGCTCTTTAAACAGGCTCTTTTGGCAGGCAAAGAAAAGACAAAGCCATCAATTATAAAAGGTCCAGCTAAAGTTGAAAATTTTTCTGAATCCATGTTAAAAATAATGAAAGAAAAAAGGATTCCTGAACGCTGGAATTATCGTTTTATGACATTAAAACTACTTGAAAAGGATGAATCTATTATCATATTTTTAGATGATTATTTTAAAAAGAAGGATTGGGAAATTATAAATGAAAAAGTTAAGAAAATTGAAAATATACCACAGAGAAATTCTGAATTTATAGTATCATCAATCAGGCATAATATGGCTTTCCAGATCTTTGAAAATGTTGCAAAGGTTGAACGTAGTATAAAAAAGGATGTAAGAGACAAGCTTGACAATTTGTTTATGCATCCATTCTTAGGTTATGTTTTCCTGATTTCTATCTTATATCTGACTTTCTGGTTGATATTCACAATTGGAGGAATTTGTGAACCATTATTTCTAAACAACTTTGAGAAATTATCAAAGCTATTATCCACAAAATTTGCAGACACTCCATTTCTGTTTTCTTTTCTAATGGGATTTGTCCAGGGAATTGGAGGAGGAATTGGAATAGTCATCCCATTCCTTTTACCATTCTTTATAATGCTATCACTTCTTGAAGATACAGGTTATCTTGCAAGGGTTGCTTACCTTATTGATAATCTAATGCATAAAATTGGTTTACACGGCATGTCTGTTGTTCCAATTATTCTTGGATATGGGTGTACTGTTCCTGGAATTTTGGCTACAAGAATTTTAAAATCCCCGAGAGATAAATTTATTACAGCCACATTAACAACAATGGTTCCATGTTCAGCAAGAATGACAATAATATTTGGCCTTGTAGGATTTTTTATATCTATAAAGGCTGCAATTTTAATATATATTATCAATATTATTATTCTTGGTTTCACTGGTAAATTAATGTCTAAAGCTATGCCTGAAGTAAGCCCTGGTTTAATTTTAGAAATACCAAAATACCATCTCCCCGGTATTAAAGCACTATTTAATAAAACCTGGTTCAGATTAAAGGAGTTTGTTTATATTGCATGGCCACTCTTAATTATAGGAAGTACTATACTGGAATTGATTGAGCACTTTAATTTAACAAATTCTATTAACTCATTTCTATCCCCTTTTACTTCAGGTATTTTAGGTCTACCTGCAGTTGTGGGTGTTA
>JAUXFB010000271.1 GCA_030620255.1 Candidatus Aminicenantota bacterium
TAAAATTATTCTTTTTTAATGGAACACTTATCAGCCCCGACAAAATAAATTTACCTTGACGTTAATAGAATATTCTGTATAATTTCATTATGATATTTACCATTTTTGGATACCCAAAAACAGGCAAAACACTATTATTTAATCTTCTTACTGACAAAAAAGAAGAAGTATCAAAATTTTCAGCAGTAACAAATAAATTTCATAAAGCAGTGGTAAAGGTTCCTGACGAAAGATTAAAAAAAATTTCAGATTTTTTTAAATTTCCTCCTATATATGCAAAAATTGAATATCTTGATACAGGAAAGATCTCATTTGAAGAAGCAAAAGACACTACTTTTATTGATCTATTAAGAAGAGCAGATGGTTTAGTTCATATTATAAGAGCATTTGAAGATCCAGAAATAGTTCACCCAAAAGGCAACATTGATCCTTTAAGAGATATTAATAGAATAGAAGAGGAATTAAGAACAGTTGATTTTTTGAGTATTGAGAAAAGGCTTGAAAAAATTCTAATAGATATAAAAAAAATGAAATCAAAGAAATTAGAAGAAGAATTTGAGTTACTTCAAAAATTAAAAGATTTTCTTGAAAAAGAAAAACCATTACGAGAACTTGAACTAAACTCAAAAGAAATAACAATTATAAAAGGATTTAAATTTTTATCAATAAAACCATTAATAAATGTAATAAATACAGATGAAACCTTTTTTAATAAATATTTAAAATTAAAAAAACTACCCGAAAATAATACAACAACCATTATTTTCTGTGGGAAAATCGAATCAGAACTCCTTGAACTTGAAAAAGAAGACAGGCTTCTATTTCAGGAAGAATATGGTTTAAAAGATTACGAATATATAAAAGAGAATTTTATAAAGACAAGTTATGAGCTTTTAAATCTTATATCATTCTTTACAATTGGTACAGATGAGGTAAAGGCTTGGACCATAAAAAAAAACACATCTGCTTACATTGCTGCAGGGAAAATCCACACAGATATCCAACAGGGATTTATAAAAGCAGAAGTTATTAAATGGAAAGATTTTCTTGATTCGGAAGGTCTCACACAAGCAAAAGAAAAGGGATTATTAAAACTTGAAGGCAAAGATTCTACTATAAATGACGGAGAAATTATACATTTTAGGTTCAATAAATAATTATTTGTTTCTTTTTTAATTCTTTTGTGATTTTAATCTATTGACATTTAAAAATAACTCTGATAAATTGACTCTAAGAGGTTAGAATGAAAAAAGGAATATTAGTAATTACATTTGTTTTTCTTAGTTTTACCTTTATTAAATCACAGACAATAACTCAAATTGGATTTATCATAAAAAAAGCAATTCCTTCAATTGAAAACATTGCTATTATATTTCCTAAAAACATGCATAACCAAATTGCAAAAGAAGCAAGAATGGCACAGATTATTACAAAAAGAAAATATATTATATATGCTGGTGAAAAAAGGACAAACAAAATATCTACACAAATCTACAATATAAACAGACTAAAAAATGTAGCTGTTACCATAATAACAGACAATGACACATTATCTACAGATTCTGTTAAATATATTCTTAATAAATTTAATGAACAAAAAATCCCTGTTATAAGTAATAGAAAAAAAGATACCCTTATAGGAGTATTAATGACCATATTTAAAAATGAAGATAAAATAGAAAAACATATAAACAAAATAGTTGCATCAGTATTAGAGCTTAGTTTTTCTGAGGAATTCTTATCTGAATGCATTATTGACGTAGAGTAATAAAACCTTTATTTTAAGATTTTAAATACCTCTTTTAACAAAATTTTAATCTCAAATTCAAAATTAGGCGTAAGAATATCCTTTCCAATATTTTCTTTAATTTTTTTTATTTTCCAGAATCCTCCATCTTCAATCTCTTGTTCATTAATAGTAATTTTTTTATCGTATCTTGAATAAAACATAAAAACAAGCTCAGATTCAATCTCAGTTTTCCATACATATTTAGCAATAAAACTTACTTTGAATCCCCTTATTCCAAGTTCTTCTTCAGCTTCTCTTTTCAAGGCATCCTCAACCTTTTCACCACTTAATACATGACCCCCAATTGCTGTATCCCATTTTCCTGGCTGGATCTGCTTTTTTATTGATCTCTTTTGCAAAAAAATCCTATCTCTGGAATCTATTATATGCAAGTGAACAACAGGATGCATCATTTTAGGGTTTGAATGACATATACTCCTCGGTGCTCTACCTTTAATTTTTCCAGAATGATCAACTATATCAAACCATTCTTCATTATTATACTCATTAACCCTTCTTTTTTGTTTTAATCTATTTTTTAAAACTCCAAAAACAAAATAAACAGCAAAAATTATATAAAACAACCCCCCACTAATAAAAGCCCAAGCCCCTTCTGACATAAAAAATGCAGAGTAAATTATCATACCAGTATGAATCAAAAATATGAAAAGTAAGCCCTTCAAACTTTTTTTCAATTGGGTTAATTGCATCTCATTAAACTCAATATTTTTTATATAACGTTTTGACATAGCATACATTATATTCATTGAAGAAAAAGCAGAAACACCTAATAAAATACATAAAATTAATTCAATAAGTGCAGGTTTTAATTTAAAAAAAATTGGGTTGTTAAATACAATAGAGACCAAACCAAGTAATACAATCATTCCAACATCTAATAATATAAACTGATCTACTATTCTTTCTTTAATATATGAAACTATGAGCTCAATAACCCCGAATATTACAGCAGCAATTAGACCAACCTTTGTTCCCCATATAGAATCTGCCACTATAAATATGATTAAAGGCAAAAATCCAGGTGCAAGACTTTTTAGAAGGTCAAGCTTATTCATTATAAAACCATTATGATATTTTTCTCTCAATTAAAAATCTTTTACTCATGCAGGTTTTTTACGAGTTCATCCATCCCATATATCTTCCAAAAAAACTTACAATTCTGGCAAATAAGCTAATCTTAATCTCTTTTATTTTCTTGTAAAATGAAATTTTTTTTATAACAATAAACAAAAAATCCCCAAATACCTTTATGATAATACCTCCAAACATTAGAA
>JAUXFB010000263.1 GCA_030620255.1 Candidatus Aminicenantota bacterium
AAAAACAACAAAATATATGATTAATTCAGGAGTAAAAGAGCTCAAAACACTTTTATCAATTTTTAAAGAGAAACGGTTTACGAATATACCCCCTAAAATTATCCACAGAGCAACTTGAGTTAAGCCAGCAAGTCCTATGCCTAAAATTTTGCCATAAAATAGATATTGTGTTTTTGTTGAAGATATGAGAACTTCAGCGATTCTATTATTTTTCTCTTCAATAATACCCCTCATTATTAATTGTCCATAAGCCATGATTATTGAAAATAGTAAAGTTAGCATAAAAATTGACATTATGTAGGGTATTTCAGAGCGTGATTTTGTTGTTCCCTCTTTCTTTACTATAAATAGAGTTGGTTTTATGTTTTGTGTTGCTTTTTCCACAATTTCAACAATTTTCGGGTCATCTATTTTTTCCTTTAAAATGCTGGCAGATAATATTTTTTGAATTTTTGAACTAATATATTTATTGGTTTCAAAATCTGAAATATTTGAAGCACAAAAATATATTTGCCTTGTCTTTTTTACATTTTCCGGGATTAGAATAAGTCCATCTATTATTTTATCTAAGATCTTTTTCTTATATTCTGGGATTAATTGAAAGTTTGAATCTTTCTTATTCAAGATATTTTTTTCATATACTTTTATCAAATCATTTTGTTTTTGATCTGTTTTTATAATATTTGTAAAGTTTAATTTAAGTGCCTCTTTTACTCTTTTACTCTTGTTGCTTTCTTCAATAAATTGCTTTTGAATAAGCCCTGAAAAGTCTGAAACCTCAATTTTTTTTACTTCTCTTCCAGCTTTTTGAAGAAATATTGGAAGAAATATAAATCCAGCCATTAGAATAGGGCTTAAAATCGTTGATATAATAAAGGACTTTTTTTTAACAATCTGTTTATATTCTTTTTTTATTATTGTACATATTTTCATCTGTTGTCTCCTTCTACAATTTCGTTTGTCTGGGAAAGTTTTTTTATAAATATATTACTTAGAGAAGGTTCTGTTGTTTGAAAACTATTAACTGATAATTTATTTATTAAATCTTTTAATAGTTTATCTTTATCATTGATGTCTTGTAATTCAATTTCCATCTCTTTCCCATAATCTCTTACATCTTTTACATATTTAAGAGAAAATACGAATTCAGAGTTTCCATTGTAATTTACTTTTAAAAATTTTGTTCCATATATAGATTTAATTTCAGAAAGTGGACCATCCAGAACCTTTTTGCCTTTATTTATCATAACAACTGAATCAACTATTTTTTCAGCATATTCCATAAGGTGAGTAGATAAAATGATTGTTACTCCTTCTCTCTTTTTTTCAAGAATAATGTCTTTGACAATTTCTATGTTAACTGGATCAAGACCTGCAAATGGTTCGTCTAAAATTAGAAATTCTGGTGAATGCATTATTGTTGTAATAAATTGAAGTTTTTGAGCCATTCCTTTTGATAGTTCCTCAACCTTTTTGTTTCTATAGTCCTCAAGATCGAATTTTTTTAATAATTCATTGCCCTTTTTTTTGATTTCGATTTTTTTCATACCCTTTAATTCACCAAAAAAAGATAAGGTCTCTGAAATTTTAAGTTTTCTATATAACCCTCTTTCTTCAGGTAAATATCCAATTTTATCTTTTATCTTTTCAGAAAAATTCTCTCCCAAAATTTTAATATTTCCTGAGTCAGGAGCAATAATGTTCATTATCATCCTTATTGTAGTTGTTTTGCCAGCTCCATTTGGTCCAAGAAGTCCCAGTATTTCACCCTTGCTTAATTTTAAAGAAAAATCATCAACAGCTCTTTTTCCATCAAAATCCTTAACTAATTTTTCAAGAACAACAATGTAATTGTTCATTATTCCTCCTCTGTTTATTGAAATTTGAGAATTTAATTATATTGTATTTTATCAGAGTTTTTATTCATTTCAAAATTGAAAAAATAAGCTTTTACATATACAATATTAGTGTAAGGAAAAATGAAAGAGTATGAAACATTTCCAACAACAGCAGATGTTGGTATAAGAATAAAAGGAATAACATACAAAGATCTCTTTAAAAATGCAATAAAGGGTTTAAATTTATTGATATTTGAGAATGAAACTAGTTCACAGAATTACAATTCTCCAATTATTTATCCATTTGATTTTAATGGAGATAGTTTAGAGAATGTTCTTGTCAATCTTTTATCGGAAGTTTTGTTTTTACTATATTCAAAGAATAGAATGACAATTGATATTAATTTTGAAGAGGTGAGTAAAAATCATTTAAAAGCTGATTTGGTTACATTTAATTTGGATTTAAAACCTGGAATTGAAATCAAATCTGTAACATACCATAATTTAAAAGTTATTGAAGAAAATGGTATAAAGTATGCTGAAATAATTTTTGATATATGAAAATGGAATTTAGAGACTTTAATAAAATATCAGATTATAGGTGGCTTTTGGAGAAGAATAAGGATAGAACAATGAGGGTTGATGCTGAGATTATTGCAAGTGAAGATATCTTAAAAAAAGCTATTGAAGATGCTTCAATACAGCAGGTTATTAATGTGGCATCATTGAATGGTATTATTTACCGCTCTTTAGCTATGCCAGATATTCATTATGGTTATGGTTTTTGTATTGGAGGAGTTGCTGCTTTTCCTGCTGATTCTGGTATAGTTTTACCAGGAGGAGTTGGGTATGATATAAATTGTGGAGTAAGACTGATTTCAACAGAAATTACTTTAAAAGAAATAATTAAACACAAAGAATCAATAGGATATTTGATTTTAAATGAGATTCCAACAGGATTGGGTTCAAAGAAGAGTTTTAAATTTAGTAAAAAGGATTTTTTGAGAATAATAAAAGATGGAGCTAAAGAAATTGTTGATAATTACTCAGGTTTGAATCAGGATCTTGAATATATTGAATCTAATGGGAAACTTGATTTTGATTCGCCTGGGATTATTAGTGAAAGGGCTTATGAGAGAGGAAGAGCACAGGTCGGTTCATTGGGTTCAGGCAACCATTTTATAGAAATTCAATTAATAGATGAAATATTTGATGAAGATTCTGCTGAGATTTTTGGATTAAAAAAAGGAAATATCTCAATTATGATCCATACGGGTTCTCGTGGTTTTGGTCATCAAATTGCATCTGATTATATAGAAAGGATCAGGAGAAAGAATATAAATAAAATAA
>JAUXFB010000181.1 GCA_030620255.1 Candidatus Aminicenantota bacterium
CCATTTGCATAGATTTCTTTATTATTCAAACCTTCAGGCTCAAGGTAAAAATGATGTCTCTCCCTAAAAGGAAATTTTACTATTTTATCTTCTATTGAAGGGCAGTATCTAGGCCCTATACCATCTATTTTACCGGAAAACAAAGGAGAAAGATCAAGGTTATCATTAACTACTTGTTTTACTTTAGGAGTTGTATATCCAAGATAACATGTAATTCTATTTTTTACTTTAAACTTAGTAAAAATTGAAAAAGGAACAGGAGGCTCATCCCCGGGTTGAGGTTCGAACTTTTCCCAATCAATTGAATCTGAATGAAGCCTCATTGGAGTTCCTGTTTTTAATCTTATTATTTTAAACCCAAGATCTTTTATATTTTCAGCCAAATTAGTAGAAGAAGGCTCATTTGATCTTCCTGCATTATATATTATATTGCCAATATATATTTTCCCATTCAGAAAAGTCCCACAAGCAATAATAACAGCGTCTGCAATAAGTTCATTTCCCTCTACAAATTTAACTCCTATTACCTTCCCATTTTTCACAATAACTTCAGATACAATAGATTGATAAACTCTAAGATTCTCGCACCTTTCAAGAAAACTCTTCATAAAATCTCTATATTTAACTTTGTCATTCTGAGTTCTGGTTGCTCTTACTGCAGGACCTTTGCTTCTATTCAATATTTTAAAATGGATGCCTGTACTATCTGCGGCTCTTGCCATTATCCCACCCATTGCATCAATCTCTTTAACAAGGTGCCCCTTTGCAATACCTCCAATTGAGGGATTGCACGACATTTGAGCAATAGTTTCAAGATGAATTGTAACTAAAGTAGTTTCAGCCCCCATTTTAGAAGCAGCATAAGCTGCTTCAATCCCGGCATGCCCTGCTCCAATAACTATGATCTTCATTTTCCCACACAAAACTTTGAAAATATCCCATTAAGAATCTCATCATTTGAAATGTCTCCAGTTAATTCTGCAATAACTTTTATTGCACTTCTTATCTCCTCAGCAATTATTTCAGCATTGTTTTTCTTTGTATTAATCATATTAATCAGTGTTTTCAAAAAACCATCCAATCTTTTAAGAAGATTCATTTGCCTATGGTTAACTATAAAATCAATATCTCTATTTTTTATATTATTAACAAGTCCATTTAAAAATGAAAAAACAACATCAATATTTATGTTGTTTTTTACAGAAATCTCATAAATTTTTTCTTTTATAAAGTTTGACTTAATTTGTTTTAAAATTTTTTTATTAGCAATATCTATCTTATTAACTACAACCAATCTCTCTTTACATTTTATGCTATTAAATATATTTAAATCAGTTTCATTCAACTCTCTTGAAGCATCAAGCATGAAAATAACTGCATCACTTTTCTTTATTTTTTCATGACTTCTTTTAATACCCTCTTTTTCAATACTACCTGTGACTTCCTTATCCATCCCGGCCACATCCGTTATTTCAAAAGGTAAACCATTAATATGTATCTTTTCTCTAATAAAATCCCTCGTTGTACCAGGAATATGCGAGATAATTGACCTATCCTCCATTAACAAGAGATTAAAAAGTGATGACTTCCCAACATTTACTTTACCAGCAATAACTACATTTAGCCCTCTATCTAAAATCTCAGTAAATCTTGAATTTAATAATATTTTTTCAATAATCTTTAAAGATTCTCGAATTTTATATATAATATCTATATCATCTAAAAATTGGTCTTCTTCAAATTCAATTATTGTTTCAATTTTTATACCCAGTTCAATTAAATTTTCTCTCAATTTGTTCATTAATTCAGATAATTTTCCTTCTAAGTTACCAAATTTCATTAACGCATAATATTTAGAATTTGCATTTATAAGCTCATTAACAGATTCAGCTTGAATCAAATCCATTTTCCTGTTTTTAAAAGCCCTGTATGTGAATTCACCGGAAAATGCTCCTCTTGCATTATTTCTTAAAATTAAGCCTAGAACTTCTTCAATTATAAAAGGATTCGAATGAATGGATATTTCTGCAACATCTTCACCAGTGTATGAGTTTGGTTTTTTATAAAAAGTAATAACACATTCATCTATTCTTTTCAATTTATCAACAATAAATGTATGGTATGCTCTTTTAGGAATAACTTTTTTTGGAACTTTTTCAGCTATGCTATTAATTATATCTAAGGTGTTTTGTCCTGAAACCCTTATAAGAGCTATCCCGCCTCTACCTAAAGGAGTTGAAAGTGCAGCGATTGTATCATCATCCATTACTTTTTTTTAATTGTTATAACTTTTAAAAACCCATCTCCCTCACTTTTCGATTCTAAATCTGAATATTTATTAATATTAAGATGAATAATCCTTCTTTCAAAGGGATTTAACCCTTTAATATTTATTGGCTTATTTTTATCCCTTATTTCTTTAGCATAGCGATGGGCAAGAGTTGATAGTTCCTGTTCCCTTTTTTTTCTAAATTGTTCACATTCACAATACATTTTTTTCCCTGTTTCATCTGAAAATAACCTGTTTAACAAATACTGAATTGCATTTAATAAATTTCCATTTTGATATAGTAATAGTTTATAATCATTTCCTTTAAAATCTATTTTCAAAAATCCTTTTTTTTCCATAATGTCAAAACTTAAATCAAATTTTGAGAATTTAATTACCTTTTCTAAAAAATCTGACAAACCTTTCTGCTCATGGCAATCTGAAAGCCATGCTCTTATATAAATCTCTCGTTTTTTGTGTCCAAAATACCTTGTTTTCCCTGTAATTATCTCATATCTTATGTTATCTTCATTTGTATTGAAGGCACCTGCAGCTTCTGAAATGGCCTCTTTTAGCGAATGAGAACTAAATTCTTTTTTGTTATTCATCTCTCTTACTCCTTTTCTCTTTTACTTAGATTTTGCCCCCTTTTTTTTTTAGTTGCTTTTTTATTTCTCTGTTTTTCTTTCATTTTTTTATGTACTTTTTCGTTTATTATATGTTGCTGACCCAATTGTAACAGATTTGATACAAACCAGTACAAAGTAAGCCCACTTGCCATATTCATAACAACAAAAGTTATTACCACAGGCATAATATACATCATCTTTTTCTGAGCACCTTCCCCACCTGATGGAGTCATTTTCTGTAAAATTATCTGAGTTATTCCCATTAAAATTGGAAGTATGTATAATGGATCTTTTAAAGAAAGATCTTTTATCCAAAAAATCCAGGCTTCATGCCTGACATTTATAGAAACAGCTAATAACCTAAGAAGTCCCCATAAAATTGGTATTTGAAGCAACATGGGCAGACATCCACCAGCAGGGTTTACCTTTTCTTTTTTATATAGAGACATCATTTCCGCATTCATAGCTTTTCTCTGTTCAGGATCTTTCTGATTTTTATATTTCTTTTTTAAAGCCTTCATCTTAGGCTGAAGGGTCTGCATTTTTGCCATTGAAACACTTGAAGTATAAGTCAATGGGAAGAGTATTAATTTTAAGAGTAGAGTAAATAAAACTATTGCCCATCCATAATTACTAGAATTAAGTATTTTTTCGTAAGTAAAATTTATTCCCTTTTGCATGATTTTAGCTATAGAACCAAACCAGCCATACTCAATCACCTTGTTCACATCTTCGAAAATATCAGCGATTTTAGAAAGCTCATTTTCATCTTTTGGCCCTAAATAAACTTTCCCCGGATTTGTAACAATAATATAAGAATACAGCTCATTTTTTATTTCTTTTCCTTCATTAAATTTCTCTTTTATAACAGAATATTCTATTAGAGAATTATTTACTTTTGTTTCAAAAATTACAGAAAAATATATTGTTTCATAAGCTGCCCATGAAAAATATCTACCCAAGCTATCTTTAATCGTTTTAAGTTTTGAAAAATTGACTGATTTTATGCTTTTACCATTATAAGCCCCTATTTTTAAATCTGCTTGCATTGTTCTACCTTTACTAATATTATTTTCAAGGTCAGGTCCAAAAACAAATGGAGCATCCATTGATACACCATTTTTAACTACTTTATATTTGATATCAATAACATAACTATTGTTTGAAATAATGAATTTCTTTTGAACATTTAGATTACTTGCTTTATCTCCATACTGAAAAATAAGTTCCGTTTTACCATTATTGTTAAATTTTTTATATAAAAAAAGCGAGTTATTTATTCTATCAAAAATACCTTTTTTCTCATTTGGAAAAAAATAAAAGGGGTAAAGACCAAACTTCTCAA
>JAUXFB010000007.1 GCA_030620255.1 Candidatus Aminicenantota bacterium
CATGCATTTCTAATCTCCCTGAAATGCAGCTTTTAACACAAAAAAGGGAGAAAAGCTAAATAAAGGTGAAAGCCTTTAATATAAAGGGTTTTGAAAGTTTTACCTTAAAAACTTTTGACATTACTATAAATTTTTTAAGGAGGAATGAATGAAAAGGAAAATAATTTCAACCATTTTTTTTATTCTTTGTGCAGTGTTATTTTTTATATTCTATTTGTCCGCTTGCAACAGTGGAGCTGTTAGAGAACCACTGTTGATTTATCAAGCACCGACTAATGAGCCTATCATTGCAATCGCATGCGACACCAGAGATAATGTATATGCCATTACTATTAAAGGAAATTTGGTAAAAATTAATGCTGACGGGACAACAAAACAATTATACTCCGGCTTGAAGCGCTGTGGTTTTAGCAATCACTGCCTGGTGGTTCTTCCAACTGGTGAGGTGGTAACCAATGAATGTGAAAAACACAAAAATATTTTGGTAAAAATCGACCCCAATGGAAAAAAAGAAATCCTGATGAAATTGGAGCATAGTTTAAATTGCATGGCTTCCGATGCAAAGGGAAAAATCTACCTGGGATACTGGATTAGTAAAGGCAATCTCACTGTAAGTCGTTTTCTACAAAGAGCAGAGTATTTAAAAGGAATTATTGCCGAAATTGCTGCCGATAATCAATTAAACCCGTTATATGAAGGGGGTATTCCTCAGTCACTTGCAGTGTCTGAAAAAGGTGAATTGTATGCTGCGGTATGGGGAAAAATGGGAGCTTTCAGGCCTGGATCCAGAAAATATTCAATGTGTGGTCCTACCAAAACCTTCTGGATAGCTATGGCGGAGCAATCGAAAATCCTTAAAATCACACCCGGCGATAAACCGCAACCGGTTACAGGTGCATTCATAGGATGTTCTTATTTGGCTTTAAAGAATCCAGGTCAGATACTGGCCTTTGGCAATTCAAGTAGTGATAGATGCGGTATCTATGAAATTAGTGCAGGACAAAAGCCGGTTCGTAAAGTTTTTCAAAATGATAAAATTAGTGATAATCTAACTTCCCTTGCGGTATCTAAAAATTACTTTTTCTTTTCCGATAGCCAAAAGGGTATCTACAAGATTGGGTTAAAGTATTTTTAATTCAATGATGTATTTGAATCCATTATAATAAAGGAGAAAAAATGGTGAAAATAATTAAATTTATATTGTTGGGATTCTTTGTTTTAGTCTTTACATGTCAGTGCAAAGGAGTTGTTGACAATAGTAATTTTAAAATTGTTTCTGTAACGCGAGTTGATTCTATATATTCCAATGCAGCAGGTAATCGCTATATTGGTTGGAATAAAAAAGACAAAGAAAATGGAGTACTGATAGTTCTTAAATCCAAAAGGCCAATGTTTCGAACGATTTATAGTACTGATTTCTCATTAGGTTTTGAAAGTAAATCTGATATTCCGAGACGTAGGTGTTTAGGTATATCTGTGGGTCTGAAAAATTCAAATGATCCAAAGAGATGTACATGGATGTTAGGTGGTTCAATATCTCGCTCATGGATCACAAAGGACAAACGATATTTTGGTCTGATTTTTAGTGCACCTAAGAACTTGACTAAGTTCACGTTATATGATTCTGTCCCAATCATTAAAAATATCACGATAAATAGCAAATAAGAAAAAGGTATTTTACTACTTTTATTTAATCATACAGAATGCCTTCTATTTTATGAGAATGTAATTAATGATATAAAAGAGTTTTTTTATGAGAGAATGGGGGGCAATTTCAAAAGGTACAAAAAGGGAGAAGCTGAAACAATAGCTGCAAATTTAATATCTATTCTAAATGGTGCTTCAATTATTCGTGTTCACAATGTAAGAAGTGCTGTTTCATCCAAAAAAATTTTAGAAAAATTTGTAGATATATAAAAATTATAATTTTTTATAGTATATTCTTGAAGCATGAATTTAGGCTTACCTTTCATTGAATTGGAAAATATGAAATTGTATAATAAAATTATGGTAAATAATGTTTTCAGTAGAGAGTTCCTGAATTTGTTAAAATCAAATAAAAAATTCGATATTAACAATGTTGATATAGATCTTACAGAATTGTTTGTTGCAGGGATCGCTTTATTTGAAAAGGGAAATTTAATCTGGGTAGTTAAGGAGAATGAAAATTTAAAAGAAAAGGAGGAAAAGTTAGATTTATGGCTTGAATTTTTAGGTATAAAAGATATAAATATTAATTTTTATAAATTGCCTTTTGAGGATCCATATATAAATAATAGCATAGGTATTAATTCAATAGTTTACAAAACAAAGCTCATATCAAGTGTATTAAAAAATAAGAGATCTTTACTCATTACAACTTTATCAGCCTTAAATATAAAAATTGAAGATAAGTCTTCATTTAAGGATTTTATCCTTGAGTTAGGTGTGAAGCAAAAGATTGATAGAAATGATTTCAAAAATAAGCTGATTGATATGGGATACAGCGCAAGAGATATTGTTGATGAAAAGGGGGATGTTGCCTGGAGAGGGAGTATTATTGATGTTTTTCCTGCTGATAGAGAGAATCCTGTTAGAATTGAATTTGAGGGTAATCAGATCGTGTCAATGAGGATTTTTGATGATGAAACTCAAAAATCTATTGAAAATGTTGAAGAGGTGATTATTCCAGTTTCAAAGTTTTTTTTAAATTATAAAGACAATGAAGATTTTTTAAATAAAGATCAAAAAGATATGATATATTTAACTCAATTAATAAGTGATTATAGAATCGTTTTATCAGATATAAACTCTATTAAAGATGAATTTAACAAATTAATTGAAAATTATGAAAAGATTTATAAAATGATATATGAGAAAAATAAAAATATAAAGAAACCTTCTGATATTTTTAATTTTGTATTAGAAAAACAAAATATTTTGTGTAATTTAAATAACACTTTTGATGATATTTCTTCAAATATTGAAATTACAAGATTTAAAAAGAGTATAAAAGAGTTAAATTTAGAAGATATAGAGACTATAAAATATAAGATTTTAAAAAAGAACTATAAGTTATTTGTTTGCTCAAAAAAAAGGGAATATGAAGTCAATTTAAAAGAGCATTTTGGAGATTTTACTTTTTTAAACTCACATATCCCATTTTCTTTTGAAAACAGAAAAACTTCATACTTTTTTTTATGTGATAGAAATTATAGGTTTTTTAAAAAGATAAAACAGACTAAAAGTGTCAAGTCTGAGAATTTGATTCGTGAAATAAAAATTAGTGATTATGTTGTTCATAAAAAACATGGAGTCGGAAAGTTTGTTGGGTTTAAGCAGCTAAAATATGGTAAAGATTCAGCTGAGTTTTTGAAGATAGAATATTACAATAAAGTGTATCTATATATCCCCGTTTACGAACTTAATGTGTTGAGTAAGTATATAGCTTTTGAAGGATATGTTCCAAAAATTGACAGAATGGGAGGAGATTCGTGGCAGCTTAAACAAAAAAGAGCAAGAAGAAGTATTGTAAATTTTGCAAAAGATCTGCTTGAACTTTATGCAGTTAGAAAATCGATAAAAAGGTATTCTTATTTAAAAGATTATGATATGGAGAATCAACTTGAGAAGGAATTCAAATATGCTGAAACAGAAGATCAGAAAAAAGCAATTAGGGATGTTGATAATGATCTGAGATCTGAAAACCCTATGGATAGATTGATTTGTGGAGATGTTAGCTTTGGGAAAACTGAGGTTGCTATAAGGGCTGCTTGCAGAGTTGTATCCAACAATAAACAGGTTCTAATTTTGTGCCCTACAACCATTCTTTCTTTGCAGCATTACAGGACTTTTAAAAAAAGATTTGATCATTTCCCTGTTAGAATTGCGTTACTTTCAAGAATGGTGCTAAAAAAGGATAGGGAACTGATTAAAAAAGAGCTGGAACATGGAAGGATTGATATTGTAATAGGAACTCATTCTTTGATTTCAAGTGAAATAAAATTTAATGATCTTGGACTATACATAATTGATGAAGAACAAAGATTTGGTGTTTTCCAAAAGGAAAAGCTAAAAAAGAACAGAGAAGATATAGATGTTCTAACTCTTTCTGCAACACCAATACCCAGGACTCTTTCTTTTTCTCTTGCAGGTCTTCAGGATGTTTCAATAATTCAAAGCCCTCCAATTGGGAGGCGTGCAATCAAAAATTATATTGGTTATTTTTCAAAGGAGATTTTAATATCAGCAATTTTAAATGAAGTTGAAAGGGATGGATTGATTTATATTATTTATAATAATATTGAAAAAATTTATACTTTTATGGAAAATTTAAAAAAATTGCTTACTGAAGTATCATTTACAGTTATAAATGCAAAGATGAAAACAGAAGAGATCGAGAAGAATCTTATGGATTTTATCTATAAAAAGTACAGAGTGCTGATCTCAACAACAATCATAGAAAATGGTATTGATATACCAGAGGTTAATACTCTAATCGTGATAGATGCAGATAAATTTGGATTAACTCAGCTCTACCAGTTAAGAGGAAGAATAGGTAGAAGTAACAAACAGGCTTATGCCTATTTTTTAGTAAACTCTATGAATGTTTCAGATAAAGCCAAGGCTCGTCTTAATGCAATAAGGGAGTTTGCAGATCTTGGATCTGGTTATAAGTTGGCAGAATTTGATCTGAAATTAAGAGGAGCTGGTTCTCTTCTTGGGAATAAACAGCATGGACACATTGAAGCACTCGGATTTGATTATTATCTTGAGTTATTAAATAAAACCATAAAAGAATTAAAGGGTGAAAAAGAGAAGATAAAAGAGACTAAGATCAAGATAAATTTTAGCTATTCTATTGATTCAAATTATATAAAAAATAGTGCTGTAAGAATAAGTTTTTATAAAAGAATTCTCGAAGTAAAGGAAATTGAGAAAATTTCTGAAATAAAGAGAGAATTGATTGATCTTTATGGTAAGTTACCTGAAAGTATAGAAAATATATTTTTTGTTGCTGTTATAAGAATTATTGCTTTTAAATTCCAATTTGAAGAAGTTGATATTTCTCTTAATAAGATTTATATAAAATTATCCCATGAAAAGATAGATGAATTAAATGAATTTTTCATTGTTTTAGAGATGTTTGATATAGAAAAGGTTGATAAAAATAGTTTTATTGTTTATTTTAAAAATCATATAGATTTTGTTGAAAAAATGAAAAAAGTACTCTTATCTAAACAGTTTTAGATTTTTTGTTTTTTGTAAAGAATTTTATTTTTATAAAATAAATAACAACTAAAATTATACAGAAGTATGGAAACATATAACCATACCTTGTAAAAAAGCTCTTTTTTGTTAAGTATTTAAATTTTGCAATGAATGTATCTTTTGTATGAGAAGAAGATTGATACATGATTTCCCCTGATGGCGAAATTACTGCTGAAATACCATTTGATGTTGATCTTAATATATATCTTCTATTTTCAATACTCCTGAAAGTAGCCATTGATAGGTGTTGCAAGGGTGCGGATGAGTTCCCAAACCATGAATCATTTGAAATTGTTATTATTAATTCTCCTCCATATGAGATAAATTTTCTAATTAATTCAGGGAAGATAATCTCATAACATATGGGAGTGGATGTAAAATGGCTATTTATTTTAAGATTATGCACGGATTTTCCAAAAGTAAAGTCACCTATCTCATCAGTTATTTTTTTTACAAAAAAGAGTAATTTCCTGAAAGGTATGTATTCACCAAAAGGTGTTAGGTGAACCTTATCATATTTTTCAGTCTTATTTTTTTGAAATAATATTATAGAGTTATAAATTTCTTTGGAATTTTTTAGGTCAGTGAAGCCAGCAAATATAGGTACATTCAAATTTGTGAAATTAAAAAATTTCCTTTTGAAAAAATTATTTTGTAAAGGATATATTGAAACTGTATATTCAGGCCAGATTATAAATTCTGCTCCTTTTTCTTTTAATTTTTTAGAATCATTAAACAATTCTTCCAGTTTTTTTATCTTTTCCCGGTAATTTAAGTTCTGATCATTTTTTGTGTTTGGTTGAATAATTCCTGCAATGTGCGGTTTTATGTCTTTTATTTCATAATTATTCCTTTTATATAAAAAGTAACCCTCTGAATATATAAAAATAAAGCTGATTATAATTACTAAAGCTATCTTTTTGTTTTTATGTTTAAATAAAAGATAAAGCAGGATATTGAAATAAATCAGGAAGAAGGTTATTAAGTGAATACCTGCGATTTCTGCCATTTGTATGAAATATATATTTTTGTATTGAGAGTATCCAGCAATGCACCAGGGGAATCCACCAAATATTTTTTCGATCAATATATCTTTTGAAACCCAGATAAATGGAATAATAAGATAAGACAATAAATTTGAGTTTAAGGTTTTTTTTATAAATATTCCAGCAAGTCCTGAGAATAAAGATAAATAAGCTGATAAAGCTATTAAGCCAATAAAACTGAGGAATCGGCTGGTTTCTCCATAGGTAACCATTACATTGGGGATCCAATATAATATAATTAGATAAGAAAAGAAAGAAAAATTAAAAAATAGTAGAAACGCATTTGATACTATTTTCTTGTCCAATGCATAAATTAGTGGAATAAGAAAGAAAAAAGAACAAAAATATAGATTAAATTTCGGAAAAGAGAAAGATAAAAGAATAACAGAAGAAGTTAATATTAATAAGTGCTGGAATTTTAATCTGATCTTTCTATTGTAAATTTCTTTTTCTCCATATTCTCAAGTTTTTGTTTCTCTCTTTTTGCATCCTGAAGATTTTTAAAGTTTCCCACTCTAACTCTGAATAATTTTTTATTATTTTTTATTGTTGAAAGGATTTCAGTTTGAAAGCCCAATTTTCCAAATTTCTCAGAATATTTTTTTGCATTATAAAAGAGAGAGAAAGCACCGACTTGAATGGAATAATAAGGTTCTCTTTTTATTGTTTTGCTCTTTATTTCCTCTTTTTTAGGAGTAGTTTTTTTAAGAGATTTCTGATTGAACATTTTTTCTTCTTCTATAATTCCTGACTTTTTTTTGTCTTTAGTTTTTACAGGTTTCTCTTTTACTATTTTTATTTCTTCTGGTTTTTGAAAATTTTCTGCTAGTTTAGAGGATTCTGTTGGGTCTTTTATTGAGGATTTTCCAGCTTTATATCCTAAAGAGAACAGGAAGATTCCAATCAGTATAATGGCTACTAATAGAACTAGAATATGGATGAAAGTAACTTTTATTTCAAGATATGACTTGTCCCCGTTACTCATTTTGTTTGTTTTTCAAAAAGGCCTTTCAACAGATCAATTGGAAGCGGGAAAACAATTGTTGAAGCATTGTCAGCAGAAATATCTGTAAGGGTCTGGAGATATCTTAGTTGAATGGTTACTGGATTTTTAGATATTGTCTCAGCAGCCTGGAATAGTTTTGAAGATGCTTGGAATTCACCCTCAGCATGAATAACTTTTGCTCTTCTTTCTCTTTCTGCTTCAGCCTGTTTTGCCATTGCTCTCTGCATTTCCTGAGGAAGATCCACATATTTAATTTCAACCATTGAAACTTTAACTCCCCATGGGTCAGTATGCTCATCAATAATGGACTGTAATTTTTGATTCAGGGTTTCTCTTTCTGATAATAAATCATCAAGTTCCACCTGCCCTAAAACTGATCTTAGGGTTGTCTGGGATAATTGTGATGTTGCATATTGATAATCCTGAACATCTATGATTGCTTTTTTAGGATCAATTACTCTATAGTAAACAACTGCATTGACCTTAACTGAAACATTATCTTTTGTGATTACATCCTGTGGAGGAACATCAAGAACAATTGTTCTTAAACTTACTTTAATAAGTTTATCTATTGGGTATAATACCAAAATAAGACCCGGGCCTTTTGGCTTATCAAGCACTCTACCAAGTCGGAAAATAACTCCTCTCTCATACTCCTTTAAAATTTTAATCCAGTTAAAAAGTAAGAATAATACAATAATAATTATTGTTAATGCAGAAAATTGCATATTTACCTCCTTTTATAATTATTTAAAGACTGTTACTTTTAATTTAAATTGTTCAATTGATTCAATTTTAACCTTTGATCCTGCAGGGATTTCTTCTTCAGAAAAAGCATTCCACCATTCACCATGAACAAAGACTTTCCCAGAATAAGGATTTATGTCAGTTCTTGCAATACCAATTTCTCCTGAAAGTCCCTCTTTCCCAGTTTCTGTTTTTCTTTTCATTACTTTTATAACTTTATATGTTAAAAATAAAAACATGGTACCAAAAATCAAAGTAAATGTTATAATTATGCTCATTGCTGGCCTCATTTCAGGGACAGGGGCATTTATTAGTATTATGGAGCCAAGTAAAAAAGAGATTATTCCTCCAATTCCAAACATACCAAATCCCTGAATTTTTATTTCTGCTATAAAAAATCCTACAGAGAGAAGAATAAGGAATAACCCTATATAGTTTATTGGTAAAATCTGAAATGCCATAAAAGCAAGAAGGAGTGAAATTCCTCCAATTACTCCGGGAATTATTGCTCCAGGATGAGTAAACTCAAGGTATAGGCCCATTAGACCAAAGATCAGAAGAAAGTAAGCAAGGTTAGGGTTAGTTATTGTTCTTAAAAATTTCTGTCTTCCTGTCATTTCAATGGGAATTATTTGTTCCCCTTTTAATTTTAAGACAATTTTTTTGTTGTTGATCATATTGATTTCTTTGTTTTCCAGTTGTTCGATCAAGTCATTTATATCTTCAGCAATATAGTCTATCAGGTTATTTTTTAAGCATTCCTCAGCTGTATATGATTTGCTCTTTCTTACTGCTTTTTCGCACAAGTCTAAATTTCGGTTTCTGCTTTTAGCAAGGGTTTTTATATATGAAGCAGCATCATTTGTTATTTTTTCCTTCATTGTATCTTCGATTTTTGAGCCTGTTACTGATACTGGATGAGCAGCTCCCATATTTGTTCCAGGAGCCATTACTGCAATGTCAGCTGCTATTGTTAGAAAGAAGCCGGCAGATGCTGCTCTTGCTCCTTTTGGAGATACATAAACTGCAACTGGAACCGGAGAATTCATGATTTGTTTGATTACGATTCTCATTGACGTGTCAAGTCCGCCAGGAGTGTCAATTTCAATGATTACAAGTTTAGGATTCTTTTTAGTTTTTATCTCATTAAAAGAAGTAACAATGTATTCATCAGTAATTGTGTCAATAGGTCCTTTAATTTTTAGCTTAATGATTTCTGAATTTAAGAACAGGGGAAATATTAATATTAGAGATAATATGAGAATTTTTTTCATTATGAAAATATTATAATTAATCTTAAGAAATAAATCAACAAATTATTTTTTAATATTTAATTTTATTGATTTACCCAGGGCATTTTTTTTATCAATTTTTCGTAAGTTTTTACAATTGAAAGCTTTCTTTCTTTTTTTCTCATTTTTTTTATGAAACTATTTCCTGATTCATTTTCTTTAATCCAATTTTTTGCAAATTCACCTGTTTGAATATCTTTTAGAATTTTTTTCATATTTTCTTTAGAATCTTCAGTTATAATTTTTTCTTGAGTGATGTAATCTCCATATTCAGCAGTGTTGCTAATTACCTCTCTTGTGTATGCTAATCCTCTTTCATAAATCAAATCAACAATTAGTTTCATTTCATTTACACATTCAAAATATGCGAGTTCAGGTTGGAAACCTGCATTAACAAGAGTTTCAAATCCGGCTTTCATTAAAGAAGTTACTCCTCCGCAGATAACTGCTTGCTCGCTAAATAGATCTGATTCTGTCTCTTCTTTAAATGTTGATTCAAGTAAACCTACTCTTGTAATGCCAATTCCTTTTGCATAGGCAATAGCAATTTCTTTTGCTTTTCCTGAATAATTTTGATGAATAGCTAAAACACCGGGTAAACCATTTCCTTTTTGAAATTCTCTTCTTAACATATGTCCCTGTCCTTTTGGTGCAATCATTGTTACATCTATATTTTTTTGAGGCTTTATTTGAGAATATAGGATTGCAAATCCATGAGAGAACATCAACATTTTACCTTTATTTAAATTTGGTTCAATATACTTTTTATATGCATATGCCTGGCTTTCATCAGGGATCAATATCACTATTATATCAGAGATTCTGACTGCCTCTTCAATGCTGTATACTTTTATATTGTATTTTTTAGCCTTTGTAATGTTTTTGCTATTTTGTCGAAGCCCTATGATTATATCATGGCCATTATCTTTTAAGTTCATTGCTTGTGCATGTCCTTGATTCCCGAATCCAATAATAGCGATCTTTTTTCCTTTTAAAAAATTAATATCAACATCTTTATCATAATAAATTTTTGACATTTCAAACACCTCTCTTTTATAAAAATAATTTAATGATAAATCTTAATTAAAATCTCTCTAAAAATCAAGGAGCTGTGGGGACGGTGCTTGAAATCTTGAGTTCTTTATGATATGCTTGGTTTATGAGAAGAGCAAGGATAACTTATAAGGGAGCTTATCATCATGCGATGAATAGAGGGCATGAGGGTAAATGTATCTTTTCAAAAGATCGGGAGAAAGAGTTTTTCTTAAAACTATTGGTTGAAACATCTAAAATTCTTAAGATCAGGATTTTGGCTTTTTGCCTAATGAATAATCATTATCACTTGGTTTTGGAAAATTCATCCGGTCGGATGTCTGATTTTTTCAAACAACTTAACGGCCAATTTGGAAGTCATTACAGGCAGAACAACAAGGGCAGGGGATATGTATTTCAGGATCGGTACAAGTCGATGTTGATTCAGGATGATTCATATTTATTGATGGTTATTGGATATGTGTTGAATAATCCTGTACGAGCAGGGTTGGTGAATAATTTTTTAAATTATAAATGGTCTAGTGCAAATCTATATTTTATAAAAGAACTTTCAGAAATAGTTGATGTAAGTTTTGTAGAAGAGATGTTTGGTACTTCTTTAAACCTTTCTAATTTCACAAGTAGTTTGAATATTAAAGAGTTACCAACCATACAAACAAGAATGGGAAAAATTATAGGAGGTGAGGGATTTACAATTAAAGCTATAGAAAATTTTAATAGAAGGAAATCCCATAAAAGAAGCCTTGAATCAAAACGGATAGATGATTTTGATTTTGATCCGGTTAAAAAAGTGTTTTATGAATTTAAAAAAATACACAATATAGAGGCTGATAATCTTGATACCACAACATATTACGGTAAACGCCTAAGAGGGAATTTATTGGTTTACTTAAAGGAAAAAGCTGGACTTAAGTATGATGAAATAATCAAATTTACAATTTTTAGTGATATAAAACTTCATTCTCTTGGTAGAACGTATAAAGATGCAAAAAAACGTATGTTAAAATATAAATGAATAAACTCAAAAACTCAAGCACCGTCCCCAAAATCTTATGCTGGTAAAAAAGTGTGAACAAAACTTTTAAATGTGTTATATAAGTGATAGGGAGGATTTATGCTAAAGAAAATAATCTCCATGTTTCTTTTTTTTATTTTATTGACCTCGTGCCAAACGGATCAAAACCACACTGGATCGGTAACAGATATTCTGGAAAAACTTCAAGCTTTGGCCGGGGTCACTGTCACCGAAATAGATCCTTCCGGAGGTTATTTCAGGGCATTCCAGATCGACATCACCCAGCCTGTTGATCATAATAATCCTTTTGGACAAACCTTTACCCAACGTTTGTACCTCCACCATACCGATGAATCCCTCCCCATGATATTTAATACCAACGGGTATGCGGCACGCGCAAATTATATAAATGAATTGGCAGGAATCATTTCTTCTAATCATATCTGTGTGGCGCACCGGTATTTTAAATATGCTAAACCCGATCCATTGGATTGGCAATATCTCACCATATGGCAGGCCGCTTCGGATCATCACCACATTGTTGAATTGTTTAAGACCATTTATAAAGGGAAATGGATCAATACCGGAGGCAGCAAAGGGGGCATGGCCGCACTTTTTTACCGCCGTTATTACCCTGATGATGTAGATGTAACTGTGGCCTATGTGGCTCCTATAATGAAAAGTATAGAGGATCCGCGGTTTAAAACTTTCCTGGATACAGTAGGTACTGAATCAGACCGAACCAAAATAAGGGAATTTCAGAAACGACTATTAAAAAGTCGTTGGGACTTACTCCCCCTGTTGGGAATCCATGCTTATAAAAGAGGATATACCTTTTCAATTGGCCGGACAGAGGCATTGGAATATTCTGTTTTGGAATATATGTTTGCATTCTGGCAATACGGAGATGGAGATACAAGCAAGATACCAGATGAAACCGCTTCTCCGAATACAAATTTTAACCATTTGGCTCGGGTCTCTCCATTCTATCATTATTCGGATCAGGGAATTGAGGGATCTATGCCCCTTTATTATCAGGCCTTTGTTGAACTGGGCTATTGCCCATATGTCTATGATCATTTAAAAGACTTGTTGGTACTGGTTGAAAAACCTACCTATAAAACCTTTGCTCCGCAAGGGGTAACCTATAATTTTAATCCCGGCATCATGCAGGATGTGATCAGTTGGTTACAGAATTATGGCAATAATATTATCTATATTTACGGTGCCATTGATCCCTGGACAGCTGCTGCGATTGAATTAAAAGGCAATACCAATGCCCTAAAAATTGTACAGCCTGGTGGTAACCATACCATCCGAATCAACCAATTGGATCAGAAAGATGTTGTGATCCAAAAACTGGAGGAGTGGTTGCAAATGGATATCCAAGCAGGTCTGTCAACTAAAACCCTGATAAATTTCCTAACAGAGACAGAGGAGATGAAAGCTAGGCTATAGGGAACGTATGTTAAAAGATAAATGAATAAACTCAAAAACTCAAGCACCGTCCCCAAAATGACCCAATGCTTTTGCTTTTATTCTTAAAAATCAATTGTTTTTTTGTTTTATTTGTGTTACTTATTATTAATGAAAAATAGAAATTTCGGGTTAATACTTGCAGGTGGTCAGGGTACTCGATTCTGGCCATTCAGTACTGAACAAAATCCCAAACAATTTTTAAATATTGTTGGAAAAGGGTCTTTAATCTCTCAAACATATAAAAGATTAAAAAAAATCATAGAAAAACAGAATATTTTTATAATTGCAGATAATAAGTACTTGAAACTTATAAAAGATTCAATTCCTGAATTTAAAGAATCCAATTTTATTGATGAACCAGTTCCAAGAAATACAGCTCCCAGCCTGATTTTATCAAATATTTTCCTTTCAAGATTTGACAGCAATGCAAATGTTATTATAGTACCTGCAGACCATTATATTTCTAAGGAAGATATTTTTAAAGTTCAAATGAAGGATGCTCTTTGTTATGCAGATAATAAATGTATAATTACATGTGGAATAAAACCAGAAGTGCCACACACTGGGTATGGATATATAAAGTTTGATAAGCGTAGGGATTTAAAATCGGGAGAAACTGAATTTTTTGATGTAAATGAGTTTAAAGAAAAGCCAGAACTAAAAACAGCCAAGAAATATGTAAAATATGGGAATTATTATTGGAACTCCGGGATGTTTATATATAAACTAAAGCATTTTAAAGAATTCTTTAAGAAGTATTCAAATTACTATTATGAAAAATATCTTGAGCTTGAGAAATCCTTTGAAAATAGAGATAGGTTCTGTGAAATATTCAAGCAAATAAAGGCAGAATCTATTGATTATGCTTTAATGGAAAAGGTTGAAGAGATAAAGATGTTTGAAGCTAAATTTATATGGAGTGATGTAGGTTCATGGTCAAGTGTTTATGAATTGAATAAGAAGGATAGCAATGGAAATGCAATAGAAGTGTGTAACAATGTTTTAATTGATACAAAAAATTCATTAATATTTTCTAAGGAAAAAAAACCTGTTGCAGTTATTGGGTTGGAAAATATTGCTATTATAAATACAAAAAACGGATTATTAGTAGCTAATATTAATGATCTTCAAAAAGTAAAACAGGTTAAAAAGTTGTTGGATAAAGATAATTGAGCTGTAAATGAGATTATTCCAACATTCAAGACTTTACTCCATTTATCATTAATAGAATCTGATACTGTTATATACTTTTTCTCCAATCTTTGAGTATTTGCCAGAACTGGATGCTGAAACCGTAGTTGACATAACTATGGTTGAACCTTTGCTATTAATGAGGGCAAACCCAAGTTTGAGCGCTATTCCCTTGTGTTTCACTTCCCAGCTGAAAAGACAAATTTTTCTGTTGTCCTCATTAAAGTATTTGAATTCTACTACCTGTTTATAGCTCTGAAATTTGTTTTTTAGATTGTTGACAAACCTCTTCTCGATTCTCCTACCTTCTTTTTCATCCAGGTCTGATAACCCGGACATGAATGTAAACTGGCATATACAGTCTTTAGCAGGGGAAGTTGCCTTTATTGGTATGCCATTCTCACCTCGGACAATTTTCCAATTGTCAGGGAACCAAACGCTGAATATCCGTTTGTTTACATTCCATTCTTTGGTAAAACCAGTATAGAAAAAAAGAGTAATCATTGTAATAAATAGAATTTTTTTCATTTAAACCTCCAATTTCATAGCTCTATTTTATTTGAAGCAGTATTTAAAGAAAAATTGTTTTTATACACACAGATATATTATGGAAAGTATAAAAGAAAGTCAATGGATGTGGGGTCAGGCTTCAAAATATAAATTATTCTTTAGATTTTTCCAGTTTAGTGAAAATATCTTTAGCATCATTTAACTTTTTTTCGTTTCCAAAAACACAGTAATAGTTCTTATCAAGGATATCAGAAACCATCTTGTACATTGCCCTGATATCTTTGGGACTTGTACTTAAGATCTCACTTCTTTCTCTCAAAACATCTTCTGCTTTAATGCCCTCATAATAGTTGTTTAATGCAGAATTGCCCTTCTGTCGTGCAGTTAAAGGCCTCTCATACTTTGATAAAGTTCCAATAATAAATCTTGTCATTGCTCTTTCATCTACCTGAAAATCTTTTAAATAATCCACTGATTTTTTGTAATTTTCCAGAGTCTCTTTTAAATTTGGATCACGGTAAGAAGCAAAATATACTGTGCCGTCTTTCCCAAATCCGGAAAATCCGCCGTATGCTCCACCCAGAACTCTTATCTGTTTTTGTAAGTATTCTGTGGACAGGATTTGATTAAGAACAGCCATAGTTCCTGAGTATTTGTAACCTAGATATTTAAAATTAAAACCCTGAAGAACATATTGAACTTTAGATGA
>JAUXFB010000162.1 GCA_030620255.1 Candidatus Aminicenantota bacterium
CATATTTCATTGGCACCCTGCTTAGTGTAATTAAATTTTTCAACAAGATTATTAAGGAGAAATTTTACATCTGCTCTAATTCTATTGTCATAAGTTTTAAAATCATCAGTTTCAAAATCTTTTATCGCACGGCTGAAATTTTCATTTTCAACAAAGGGTTCTAAAACACGTTTTTTTAGATTATGAACATATCTTTCCTGAAGGGATTCAAAAAGCTTTGTTTCTTCAATGGATTTGCCTTCTATCATAATTTCCTGACTTAAAGAATATGTTGTATACTGTTTTAATACTTCAGCTCTAAATTCTTTTATTTTTTCCTTATCAATACCAGTTGCAAATAGTCTACTTTCAATGCTTTTAAAAAAATCCTCTGAAATATCAAATTTTTCTCCTGTAAACATGCACTTTATTGATGTATCAATTTCAAAATTAACCGCTGAAATATAATTTTTAATATCTTTGGCTATCTGCTCCTCATTATAATAATAAAGTGACTCTTTTACTTGTTGCAATACGCTGTAATCATACATTTTGATCAATGCTGTCAAAAAATCTTTTGGAATCATCTTATTGAATTCATCTGCAATTCCGTTAAAAAATAAGCAGAGTTCGGGCATATTAATTAATTGATCTTCCTTTACATACTTTGAAAAAAACTGGTCAAAAAGTTTAATAGAGTCTCTTCCGGATAATCCAATACCTCCTTCTTGTTCAGATTCAGTAATTATTTTTCGCCACATTTTTAAATTTAAAGCCCTGCGGTCGTCCTCATCAAGCCAGGAAGGAATATTGCCCGAGTAAATCTCCATTTTAAGTAACATTAAATTGTCATCACAGTAGAACTTATATTTCTCAGGTTTTTTTATCCATTCTAATAAGGCATTGGATTTTGCATCTAGTCTTGTTGATATAACAATTTTAGCAAAGTTGTTTAATACCATAGGAAGAAAACTTTCATCAATATGCCTGCCAAAGATACCTTGATATATATTAACTTCTGTTTTCACATCTAAAACATAAGGAATGTTTATATATTGAATTCTATCTGAAAAAGATGGGAATTCTTTAATGTTTTTTTTATCTTCCGGATTCATTAATGCAAAAAATAAAGAATCAACATTCTCTTCAACATCCTCAACTTTATGCAGCCCTTCGCTAATTATATTATGAAGTTCTACCATACGGTCAACATTGTGTGATTTAATGTCCATAAGTGCATAAATCCCATTGTTCACTTTGGCAAATTTTGAATAGACATAGTTAATTATATTTGAATCCTGAAACAATACGTTTATTTTTTTCTGCAGCATCTCATTAACATAAAAATCTCTTTGTACAGGTTTATCACCTGGATTAAAAACACTTATGCCATTACCCATACGCCTGTTAAAATAATATGGACGAGCATAAAGCATATTAAAAACCTCTTTGGGACTTCCAAGCCTTTTAAGAAGTGATTGGAATATTGAAGTGCATATTGTACAAGCTTCTTCATTAAAAACCCATTCATATTCTTTCTCAGTAAACAACCTCCATTTGAATTCATCATTTTCTATAATTTCATCTAAAACATCTCTTCGGTTTTCTTTTGGAATCATTAAAAATGGATTATCATGGGACATACATGGAATCTCAATATAATCTTTTTCATATTGCTCAAAAATTTCTTCTTTTTTTGCTTTTTCTTTACCAGATTCTATAGTTTCAACAAAACGAAGGTAATTTTCAAATGTGTTTATAGTCTCTGATTTTTCGTGCTGCCAAAGCTTTTTTACATCAAGACGCCATGAAATTTCATACCGTAAACCTTTGTCAGTGTTTGCATATTGCTCAAATTTTCTAAAAAGGTTGTTTAAAAATGTACTTTTCCCACATCCATGTGGGCCATGGAATATATATATTCTATTTTGTTGGGCACCATGCCTTAAGCTCTCCATTTGTTTCATAAACCTGTTTGCAAACAACATATCAGTAAAGTATGGTTCTTCTGATCCTTCTACAAATAATTTTGTACAATCATAAGCTGTAAAGTCAAAAACATCAGGATCCTCCAAGAACGAAGTATCATCAACAGATACATTACTTTTAATCATATCATGAAACACCTGAAAAACATTTCTTAAAAGGATAGCCGGCTTTTTTTGAACAAGATATAAAAATTCTTCAAAGGAGACAGGCTTTAATTTTTTATAATCAACTATTTTTTCGTCCAGCAAAGAAAATGCCTGTTCTATGGAATTATTCTCATTTTCATTCATAGTTTAATTTATATCTCCCGTTTATGTAATTTTCTGTTTTCAATAACATAAAGAATTTTTTTCCATGTAAACTTTTCTTTTTCAATTGCATCAGGCTTTTGATAATTTGGATCCCAAAAATTTACGTAACTTTCCTTTGTAGTTTTTTTATTAACAACTTCATGGGTCTCAAGTTTCACACTGCCACCCCATAGAAATTCTATTCCAGTCATTGTATTTTCAATAAAATCACTTTTCAAAGGTTTTTCTTCAAACTTATGAATAAGATACAAAATCCCTTGCTTGGATTTTTCTTTGTCTACATAAATGATTGGTGGATGATAAAGTGTATCTATGATCATCTGTTTATAGGCATCGGAATTTCTTGATTTGATATAATACTCTCTAGTCATTCTTTTTTTATTGATTCTTTGACCAGATACAAACAAATCATGTTCATTAACAAACTCCTGGTCAATATATCTATTGATAAAAGTAAAATCGCATAAATTCTCACGAATTTTAAAAATATAATCAAGGCCTGTATTTTTTGATTTATTGAAATGTTTCTTTTCATGTTCGTTATGCAACATAAAATATTCAAGATCAAAGCATCCTCTATCCTCCATGTTTAGAATGTGTGAAAATAAGCGCAGTCCAAGTGCATATGGATTTAAACCAAGTTTCGGCATAGATGTAACTGAGGCATTCACCTTAGCAAAATCAACCTCATGACCTTTTATTCTTTCATCCTTCATAAATAAAGTTTCGTGCCAGAAGCTTGCCCATCCTTCATTCATTATTTTTGTTCTAATCTGTGGTTGAAAATAATTTGAAGTCTGCCTCACTATCTCCATTACAGATTTCATCCATTTATTCTCATCTTCTTTTAAAAATGGAGAATTTTTTATTATATATTCAATTACATCAAGATGTTCTTTTTCTTTTTCTTTCATTTTTGTAAGTTTATAAAATTCTGTAAACTCTGGATACTTTGTTAAAACAGCTTCAAAAAAAACAGCTTCAAATATATCCCCATGTTCTTTTTCACATTCGTTATATCTTTTGATTTCTTTTAAGTAATTATTAATTGAAATCTTTTTTTCTCTTTGTAGAAAAAGATCAAAATAACAATCTGTTTTAGTAAACTTTTTTTTGCCAGGAAATATTATGGCATCATTGATTTCTCTATAATAATTTACAAGATTATCAATTGATCTCGTAAATTCAATTACATAGTCAACCCACCTTCCTTTTTCTGTACGATAGCGTGCAATAACTCTTTTATCGGAAAGTGCTTTGCCAGTTAAATCAAACTCCCAGGTATTTTTAAAAAAAAGATTGTTTTGAAAAAAATCTATATGTCCTAGAACATGATAGAATATCATCACATTTAACCAGTCAGGGTTATTATCATTGTAAAAAGATATAGCAGGCCTTGTATTAATAACTGTCTCGTAAGGATTATTAGGATAAAGCTCATATACTCCTTTTCCCGAGATAGTTTGAACATCATGAACCCAGTAATCATATAAAGTTGGTATCATCACTTTTGGGCTCAGCTCAATCATGTCTTTATTTGTGACAATATATTCAAGAGTTTCATCATCAAACTTAAGACCTTGATCTTTAGCTCTTGTTTTACATTCTTCCATTATCCCTTTTACATGTTGACTAACCAGCTCCATATCTCATTTCCTGTTTTAATTTTTATGAAATAAGTTTTTTTATCCCTTGAATAATTCTTGAATCATCTGAGGTCTCTTCTAAAATATCCATTTTGATATAATTTTTATGTTTATCAAGAAGCCCTGATTTTTTTAAATATTGTTCTACTTCTGTTTGTTTTGCCTTTGAATAGCTATGTTCAACAATTGAAACGCCAATTCTAGAAACATATCCGAGCATTTTTTCAACCTCTTTTAATGCTTCTTTACCATCAGTATCCCAATCATCCCCATCAGTGCCATGAAAAATATAAATGTTGTAATCACGTGCTAAATTTTCTCTTTCGACAATTTCATTAACCATTTTATAACCAGAGACTACTTTAGTACCGCCAGCAACTTTATATGAATAATACTTATAAAAATCTTCAACCTCTCTAGCTTCTGTATCATGAAGAATGAACCTTGTTTCAACTTGTTTTTCATATTGATAGAGTAACCAAGAATATAACATCACATGCTGTGACACCACTACTTGTGTAGCTTTTCCTCCCATTGAACCTGAATAATCTCTCACAAAGAAAACTATGGCCTGAGATTCAAAAGCCTTTTCTCTTGATAAAATTCTGTAGACTAAATCTCTTGGAGTAATAATAAACGATGTAGGATCAATATTAGAAACATCTGGAATATTTCCAAGACATATATTTGTTTGAACCACCTGTTTTAATGTGGCTTTTTTATCAAGAACCTGTCCAACTCCTCTGTTTTTATCAGTTAAATCATAAATATACCTTGACAGAACCCGCTTTTTACCTTTGTCAGTTAAATTAGGAAGGTCAAAATCTTCTGATAAAGTTTTCCCGAGTTCATAGGCATTGGATTCAAGCTC
>JAUXFB010000020.1 GCA_030620255.1 Candidatus Aminicenantota bacterium
AAAAAAAGATGTGTCAACTGTATTAATAGCTATGAATATTTTTTCCGGATCAGCTCCCAAATTTATTAGATATTCCTTTGCTTTTGTCCCATAAGCGATAAATCCATATGCTCTTCTGATTAATATCTTTCTGTATATTCTTCTTAAGAATGAATCTTTTCTCCCTTTTGTTATTATAGAACCTGACCAAATAATTATAGGAGTCTTATTCCAAAATGATCTAATCCATAATTTTAATGTACCAAAAGAAAAACCTATAATTATAATCTTATCAGGTTGTTCTTGTCTTAAAGTTTTTAATAATCCTTTGTATGTAAAAAATGTTTTTTCGGAGTTTCCAAAATTGATCTTAAGTGAATTCAAAATTCGATATTCAAATTTACAATCATTTATGTTAAGAATAAATTTTCTCCTTTTATAACCTTTAGCTCCAAAAATTATTTTTAATTTAATTTGTTTTTTTTCAAGTTGTCTATTTAATTCATTAAATAAAGGTATCCTATAAGGATTCGGGATATTTGTTATTAAAATGATTCTTTTTATTTTTCTCTTTTTTACTTTTTTCTTTATAATATCCATTTTTTAAACCAGTTCATTAAAAAATAAAGAGTCCATAAATTATTAGTATATTTACTCTTTCCTCTATTAAATAATTCCTTTTGTGTTTTTAGTTCATTATAATCAAAAATATTTGTCTCCTGACAAAATTTCTTTAGATTCTTATCAATATAATCATATAATATATCTCCTGCCCACTCCTTCAAAGGGACACAAAATCCCATTTTTTTTCTATAAAGAATAGAATCTGGTAATACTCTCCTTAAGGAGTTCTTTAAAATTGCTTTAGGCTCATTATTCACAATTTTAAATTTAGATGGAATAGAAAGGGCAAGATTGACAAATTCATGATCCATAAATGGTGAACGTGTTTCAACTGAATTAGCCATCCCAAGACGATCTGATCTAAAAAGAAAAAAATTTGGCAATACAAATTTAAATCCGAGAAAACACATCCAATCAATATATGTTACTTGTCTATTTAAATTAAGTTTTTCAAAGCTTTTTCGATATGTACAGATTGTATCATGAGTATTTGAAAATTTATTGCGTTCTAAAAAATTTCTATTAAATATTCTTTTCTTGGTTCCTTCTTTGAAACTATTTGCGCTACCCCAGAAAAATTCATGGTTTTTGGATGCTCGTATCAGCATCTCATGGTTTGGCGAGTTGTTGTTGAAAATCCCATATATACTTTTGATTATCTCTTTGAAAAATCTAGGTGACTTGGAATAGGTTTTGTAATAAGGGTATAGTTTAATATATCTCAGCCAGTTTCTATAACCTGCAAAAAGTTCATCTCCTCCATCTCCTGTCATTACAACTTTTGTCCCATTTTCCTTTGCCAATTTAGATATAAAATAAATAGGAATGGCTGTAGCATCAGATAATGGTTCATCAAAAATTTCAATAATTTTAGGTAAAAACTCACGGATATCCTCTGGGGTTATAAACCTTTCATAATGTTGAGTATTAAAAGTTTTAGAAATTGTTCGAGCATATTCAAGCTCTGTATAACCCGGCATATCTTTGAACCCAATCGAGAAGGTTTTTATTTTTTTATTTGTGTTTTTTTGCATTAGAGCAACTATTGCACTTGAATCAACACCTCCACTAAGGAATGCACCAACAGGGACATCACTTACCATTCTATATTTCACAGATCTGCTCAAACCCGAAAAAACCAGTTCTTCAATTTCTTTTTCATTATATTTCTCAAAATTTTTGTAATCAAGCTCCCAAAAAGGGGCATATTCTTTGATTCCATTTTTATCAACTGTCATTTTATAACCAGGATGAAATTTATGAATATTTTTAAACATTGTTTTTGGGGGTGGAAGTTTTCCAAAAGTAAGAAAATCATATAAAGCCTCTTCATCCAATTTCGGTTTTATCCATGGTAAATTGAATAACGATTTTATCTCTGAGGAAAATGCAAAAATGCCATTTATTTCAGTATAATATAGAGGTTTCTGGCCCGCCCTATCTCTGGCAAGAAAAAGCTCGCTTTTTTCTTTATCCCATATTGCAAAGGCAAACATACCATTACAATATCCCAAACACTCTTGCCCAAATTTTTCATATAAAGCTAATAAAACCTCTGTGTCACTTTGGGAAGAGAATTCGTATTCCTTGAGAAGTTTTCTCTTGATTTCAATAAAGTTGTAAATTTCACCATTAAAAACAATAGCATTACCTCTATTACTTTTCATTGGCTGACTTCCGGACTTTGAAAGGTCAATAATACTTAATCTCTGATGACCAAAATAAATTCTGTTCTGATTATTAATCCAAGTCCCGCTAGCATCCGGGCCTCTGTGATGTATAGCTTTATTCATTTCCCGGATCAATTCCGTTGGATTTGTTGATGCTTTAGAGGAATTATCAAAAAAACCGTTTATTCCACACATTAGATTTCCTCAATAAGATTGATCCACTCATTTTTGAAATACTCATGATTAAACTTACAAGCAAACTCATAACCTCTTTCTCCTATTGCCTCCTTATCTTTCAGGCAATGTTTAACTAAATCGGGCAACTCTTCCCTAGAAGTACAGATTTTTTGCCTCCCTCCTTCAAGTAGTTCTCTCATCCCCCCTGAACCTGATCCAATAATAGGTTTCTTTAATAGCATCGCTTCATGAGCAATTCTGTTCCAACCTTCAAGCATCCTGGACATTGTTATTACAAGATCACAGCTTTTTAATAAACAGAGATAATCCTCCCTATTCAGATTGAAAAATCTTACTGGAAGATCCTTAGCTTTATTTGTTGAACCAGTCATAACAAGATCATATTCATAATCTTTTAAAGCATTGTATACCTCATAAACTCCCTTTTCACGTGAAGAATTTCCGATATAAATCAGTGGTTTAGAATCCTCTAAATTATATTTTCTTCGAAATAATACAGTTTTATTCTCGGAAATTTCAAATTCTCTAGTGTCAAAGGAATTGTAAATGACTTTCACATTTTTGCACCCGATTTCATGAAGATATTTTTTCCAGAACTTTGATACTGTCACAACTAAATCCTGTTTTGCTAGGAGTTTTTCTAATCGTTTAAAATACCATTTATGTTTTATAGAATTTCTCTTTAAATCAAAATCGATATGATGAATCATTGCTATACTGAAGTTAGTATTTTTTCTCCATGAAAATACAATTGGATAGGGTTCTCTTATAAATATATCTTGATTAGGTCTTTTAGTTCTTAATTTTAGCCAATATTTAAATAGATTATCATTTTCTTTCTTTACAGATTTCTGATCAACTTCAACTTTGATATCATTGCAGGTATCGAGTGCAAATAGTGCTAGAATATCGTAGATATTACCGCCATTTGCTCGTTTTGAGATTTCTTTTTTCTGAAAAGAATCAAAAACGATTTGAGATTTAGTTTGCCATAATATTGTTCTCATATTTTTTCTAAGTTTAAAAGGTTACTTTAATTTAATTTTTATTAACCCTTCTTTCCCAGTGTCTAAAACCCTAAATGAATATTTGTTTTTGTTCTTATTCAAATACTCCAGAACTTCAACACCTTTTCCATTATTTAGAATATCATGACAATAAATTACACCATTTTGTGATAAATATTTTTCTAGCACTAAAAATTCAGCCAGTGCGGACCCTTTACGAGAATCAATAAACGCAATATCAATCAGCTCCTTATTTAGTGTTTTTATTAAATTTCTTAAAATATCCTGTGGACCGGAATAATTTTTAAGTTCATCAAATGCGGGGGAGGTTGTTTCTTCTCTGCTTACACTCAATCCATGTAGTGCTCTAAATTGAGAAAAATTTCTAAACTTACTATTTGCCATGTCACAATTTTTTTTATAGATATCGATCGTAAAGAATTTACATAGTGAAGACTTTGATATTAAATAATTAAATATTTTTTCAGCAGAGATCCCCTTTCCGGTTCCTATTTCAACGAAAATTTTTGGCTTTATCTCGTCAATTGAACTTAGAATTTCTAAATAATCACCTTCACTTATAGGACCTGGATTAGAGAAGTAGTCTTTTCTTAAAACAGATATGATCTTTTTTATCTTTTTTTTAACTCTTTTAATAATCATTTCAATCTCCTTTTTCATTGTCATTTTTGATATGTGTATCTTTTTTTCTCATTTCTTCTTTGTGAGTTTTAAAAGTCAATATTATCTTTTTTGTATTTTATCTAAGTATAGATCTTAATGAGATTATTAAAAGTAATCATTCTTGATATTTTAGTTAATTTTAAAAATGTTTAATGATGATCTTAGCGGACAAAAGAGAGGGAGATTTTTTTTATTATAATCAGAACTCCTTTTTTCATAATCCAGTTTCTCTCTTAATATTTTATGTTTATTTATGTTACTAATTGGTAAAAAGAAATTAAATCTATTGAAATTATTATTTAGGTTATAATACCTTTTTCCTAATATTTGAGCCGGTTTTCCTGGCAGAGTAAACCCGGAGTGTTCAAATCCAAAATCTTTTTTATTTAAAAACCATACATTTTTTGTTGAAGTATATTTATCTGCGATTTCAAAATAAAATTCCATTTTATCTGATAATAATATTTTTTTTAAAAATATTTCCAATTCCTTATGAAAATCAATGACCCATAATTGAAGATTTTTTTTGTCATATTTTTTGGAAAACCAATTGATTCTTATATCAATACATTCATTCACAAGATCAAATAATTTCCCTTCAGATACTTTCAGGAATTTAAGATCAAATAAAAGAGCTTTCACTTCCAGTAAGATAGATCTCAATTTAACAACTCCGTAGGTAATTTGAATTGATAAAGTCTGATACATTTTTATTAAATATTCCAATGCGATCTGTTGCTTTAAAATTTCAATTTCTTCTTTTGAAATATTGCTTTTCCCAATCTTGAAATCCTTCCCAAATAACTTGTTAAAACCATGGAAAAAAGTAAATTTTTGTGATTCAGTAAATTGTGAAGAAGATAATCCAAACAGATTGTGAATAAACAAATATTTTTCTTTTTTAGAGAGCCCTTCTCGTGGATCCTGAAGGCACATTGCATCATCACCAAAGATCACAAGCATATCTATATCGGATATCCCGGGATCACTAACACTACCGAGTTGGAAAATTGATAAAACTCCGGGAATATATTTTAGCTTTTCTACCATCCTTGATATTGCCCTTTCATATTCTTCAAGAGGGATGAATTTCGGATGATCAATAAATGTTAATTTTTTCATATTTTGTCAGACATTATTTTACACAGCTCTTTGATCCTGTTATAAAATTCCGGCTTAAGTTTGTTTTTTATATCATTTGGGATCTTTGGAGAAAAATATCTTGTAATCAACTTCCTATAAGCAGGATTGGTTATTGTAAATAATTTTTTTTTGATGGGATTCATTTTATAGTGCCAATTTTCTCTTATCTCAGAAATCTCATCCATTATTTCCCAATCTTCCTCTGAAAAATCTTTTTTAGCCATATCAAAACTATATTTTTTATATACACTTTTTTTATCTCTTGCCTGAACATAGAGGGCAGGAAGGAGCATAAATTGGCTTAATATCCCTTTCAGTTGATATACGTTTTTTGGAATCCTTCCTAATTCAATTTGTTTTATTATCGAATTGGTCAGATCAAAAAAGGGTTTCTTATAGTCCTGATCTTCCGGATTAAAATAGATCTTTAATTTTGACCCTTTTTCCGGGAATATAGATCTTGCATATTCAAATAATTCATGCGGGAAATAGGTTTGAGGATAATTTTTTAGATCATTCTCTGTTAAAATAAACCATCCGTGATGCTGCAAAGGATCCATCTCATACATAATCTTTTTTGCTTTAATAAGTTTTAATGCAACTTGTGATAATCTTTTTGTATTTTCAAATACTTCATCTTTTATAATTACCAATGCATCAAAATCGCTATACGGTATCTCTTCATATGTTCCAAGACTACCATGGACATAAGCTCCGAGCAAATCATCACTTAAATTCAAATCCAAGTAGTGTATCATTCTCTTAACCTGGGATGTTTCTCCGTTATATTGTGTGATACTCAATGTAATTTTCTGTGAGTCAGACTCATTGCTAAACTCAGATATATTTTTAAAATGTTTTATTATTCTCTCTGAATTTTTTTTAAAAACATATTGAGGAGCTAACAATGAGATTAATAAATCCATTTTATTAAGATAGCCATTTGATAAAAATTTTATTAGATATTTTCGAATTCTATTATCAGGATCCATTAGGTCTTCAATTTGCATTTGATTATGAAATAAACATTTTTTCACATCATCTAAAATTATGCTAATTCAGATCAACTTAATAAAATCTGATATACCTTTATACGATTTTGAATATGTATTTTTTTTCGCAAATTTAAGGCTTTTCTCTGATTTTCTTGAAGCCTCAATAGTATCATTAAGAATATATTTTATTTTTTCACTTAATAATTTCGGTTTATCGGGAGGAACAAAAAAAGCCATATCTTCAGAAAAAATCTCTCTTGTTGATGGGAGATCTGCAAATATTATTGGCTTCCCGGCACACACATAAACACCTGCTTTGGCTGAAGCTCTTTGGTTAACAGACAATTTATCGTCAGTATCATAGTAACTAAGAAGTATATCAGCACAGGATACATATTTAAAAAATCTATCAAGTGGTTGAAAACCATAAAATTTGACATTTCTTAAATTTTGCTTACTGAGAATCTCGTAAAAACAGCTCTTGAAATCATCCTTTAATCCCACAAAAATAAATTTGACTTCAGGAATGTTTTTTGCAGCTTCGAGAATATAATGTATTTCTTTCATTTTTGGGCTTATTTTTCCAGTATACATGGCAATTGAATCCGATCGACTTAAACCCAATTCAGTTCTATAGTTTTTCCCGGAAATTATTACTTTTGAAAAATCTTCAAATTGAGATGGAAAGTTTGCTTTATAAATTTTTCGTTCAGGAATACCATATGATTTCAAGTATTTTAATTTTATATAATTATTAAAAACAACTATGCCATCATTATTTAAAGCATTGAATCTATGACTCCATTTATGTTCAACAAATGCTGCAGCCTCAAAAAATATTTTACTACGTAAAATTCTAACCTTTTTCAGTAATATTGCAGGTAATATACTTATATAACATTTTGAATAAAGGATTGAATTTTTATTGAGGTTCTTAAACAACAACAAATAAATATAATATCCCAAGAAGAAAGCAAATTTCTGGAATCTTACGATAATTGAAGGTGTTTCATCTTTTAAATATGTAGAAAGCTCAACGATTTTAAAATTCTTATCTAAATTATATAGAGACCATATTTCTTTTTTTTTTACATTTTCCTTTCTTGATACTCTAGGTGTTACTAAAGTGACATCAAATCCATTCTTGGAAAACTCATTGCAAGATTTCATAATATGAACAGGATCTGCCCTGTTTTTTCTAACATCTCTCGGGGATATATAATATAATCTCATTGTTTTTTACCTATTAGTGGTATTAATCATTAATAGCAAAAATATTTTTAAATATTTATTTCAGTAATCCAAATGCTATAGCAATTTTTATATATTTTACATGATTATATGTAATCATATAAACACTTACAAATAGCAGGTTGGCTGTTAAATCATTAAAACTCATATTTTAATAGATCCCTTTTCCTTTCTTTATAAAATCTAACAGGTACACCAACATTTATTGTCCAAGGATCAAGATTTTTATTTACCAAAGTCATTGCCCCTGTCACAGCTCCTTCATCAATTGTTATATTTGGCATTACGATAGAACCTGAACCTATTTGAACATACTTTTTTAAATGAACTTTACCACCAATGACACTAATACATTCTTTAGGTAATAGCGGTCCTATCATAAATTCCCCACTAAAATCATCAGTAGCACTAAAAACTGTAACTCTGGGTGATAAGCCTGAATAGTCATCCATTACAATTCCTTTTGTTCCATACATAGCAACATATGCCGAAATATGTATATATGATCCTAAAGTAATTTCACCTGAAAGAATAGCAAAATCATCAATTCTAACATTATTGCCAATCGAAATTCCTGATGGATTATAAAAACTTGCTTTTCTACTAATTTGTATATTTTCTCCAATAGATTTAAATCCTATTTTTAATATCTCATCTGAATTTAAAAACGAATTATTACTCATTGATACTCCTTTATTATTTTAACTATTTTATTTAAATCATTACTTTCCAATCCCGGATAAATTGGCAAACATAGAATCTGCTGGCTGACTCTGAAAGCAACAGGCAAGTTGTCCGAATGGGCTGATTCCATTCCCCGGTAAGTTGGGAATTCACTAATCAGGGGATAAAAATATTTTCTGACATATATGTTTTTTTCCTTAAAAATATTATAAAGTTCATCTCTAGAATTTCTATATTCCTCTTTATTCACAAGAATTGGAAAATAAGAATAATTATGCTTCACTCCTTCTATTTCAGGAAGAACTGTAATCCCATTTATATTATTCAATTCCTTTCTATAATAATCTGCAATTTTTTTTCTTCCTGCAATCTCCTTATTTATATGTTTTAATTGAAGCAATCCTAATGCTGCTTGAAATTCATTCATTTTTGCATTAATTCCAGGTCCAACTACAGTAACTTCACCTGCAAAACCAAAATTTTTAAGAAAATCAATGCGTTTCTTCATTTTCTCATTTTTTGATATGATCGCACCACCCTCAAAAGTATTAAAAACCTTTGTTGCATGGAAACTCAAAATTGACAAATCACCATGATTAAGAATTGTTTTTCCATTCTTTTTTACACCAAAAGCATGTGCAGCATCATAAATAACCCTTAAACCATAAATATCTGCAATTTTCTCTATTTTTCCCATATTGCATGGATTCCCATAAACGTGGACAGGCAGAATAGCAGTGGTCTGTGGAGTGATGTGAGATTCGATCTTTTCAGAATCCAGGTTCATTGTTTCTGGTTCTATATCACAAAATACCGGCTTTATTCCATTCCAATTTAAAGCATGAGTAGTAGCAACAAAACTAAATGGTGTTGTAATAACTTCACCTGTTATTTTTAAAGCTTGAAGTGCAGTTACTAGAGCAAGAGTTCCATTTGCAAAAACTGAAATGTGCTTCACTCCAAGATAATCACATAAAGCTTTTTCAAACTTCTGATGAAATGGTCCATTATTAGTTAGCCATTTACTCTCCCAGATTTGTTCAAGATAAGGTATGAATTCTTTTAAGGGAGGTAATGATGGTTCTGTTACATAAATTTTTTTATCATTCATTTAAATATCTCCGTTAAGATATAATTGTGATAATTTTTTATTTGAATAATATATAAAAAATGCAGTTATTATAAGTTTTGAAGATAATAATCCTATTGCTGCTCCAGTTGCTCCATGTATTGGAATTAAGAGAATTGAAACTGTAAATCCAATTATTATTGCATAAAAAGTAAACTTTAATCTTAATTGAGCCATCCCTAAACTTAATACCAGATAAAGTATCCAAAAGAAAACAACATTAATTACAGCTCCAAAAACCAAAAAAACAAATGGAGAAGAAGCATTGCTGTATTCAACTCCAAATAAAAATTCAATAATTGTTTTTCTAAATATAAATGTGGAAACTAAAAATATTGATGCGGGAATTGATAATACTCCTGTTATCTTCTTCAACATTTTTTTTATTTCTACAATTTTCTTCTCCGAAACTAAGATTGATAATTGAGGGAAAATAGCTCCACCGAGTGGATCAGTGAGTAGTAAAATTGAATTTGCTAATTTTTTTGCTATTGAATAATACCCTACTGCTAATGGTCCTGCCATGGCTCCTAACAATAAAATATCTCCCCTGTTCATTATAGTCTGAATAGTTTTGCTGACAGAATTATTTAGTGTAAAATTGATGATCTTTTTAAGGTCATCATATATAACTTTTATACGAATATTTTTTGTTCCTGAAAATTTTTTCTTGAGCTCCAGATAAGCAACAGAATTACATATAACACTATTGATCAATCGAGCAAAAATAACTGCGAAAAAAAAGGCCC
>JAUXFB010000036.1 GCA_030620255.1 Candidatus Aminicenantota bacterium
CAATAAACCTATTATTATCCTCAGTTAAATATGCAGGACCATAAATTTCGCCTCTGTCAAAATGGATTTCGGAACAATGTCCACATGGGCCTGTTTCTCCCATCTGCCAAAAATTGTACTTATCACCTAGTTTTATAATTTTGTGTGTTGGGATTCCAATATGTTGTTCCCATATTTTGAATGTATCTTCATCTTTTTCATGAACTGAAATCCATAATTCTTCAGGCTTTAATTTATAGTTTTCAGTTAATAATTCCCATGCATATTCAATTGATTTTTCTTTAAAGTAGTCCCCAAATGAAAAATTACCCATCATTTCAAAGAATGTATGGTGATATTCGGTTTTCCCAACTTCATCAAAGTCATTGTGTTTACCTGAAACCCTCATACATTTCTGAATGCTCACCGCCCTTTTGTATTCCCTTTCTTCATCTTGAAGGAATACGCTCTTGAATTGATTCATACCAGAATTTGTAAAGAGTAATGTTGGATCTTTAGCAGGTATTAGAGGAGAAGAGAGTACTTTATAATGATTTTTTTTTTCAAAAAATGAGTAAAATATTTCTCTTATTTCAGAATTTTTCATAGATTTTCTATATCTAACAGATTAGGATCTTTCATATCATCAAGTTCATTTTGTGAATCATCTGATTTCCCAATTTCTGACATTCTTTTTTCCATTTCCTCTTTAGACATATCTTTTGTTGATTGAACTCCAATTTTCTTAAGTTTAAATTCATCAGGATTAGAAGCTGATTGCAAAGCTTCATCATATGTAATAAATCCTTTTTCAAATAGAAAATATAAGGATTGATCAAAGGTTTGCATTCCGTATTGAGATACTCCTTGGGAAATTGCTTCTCTTATAAATCTTGTTTTTTCAGGGACTGTAATACAATCTTTAATATATGGGGTATTTATTAGTATTTCAACTGCAGGAACTCGTCCTTCTTGGTCTGAGCGAAGAAGTAGTCTCTGGGAAATAATAGCTTTTAGGACAGAGGCAAATTGAATTCTAATTTGTTTCTGATGATGTGGTGGAAACATCGCAATAACCCTGTTTATTGTTTCTGCAGCATCTAATGTATGTAATGTAGAGAGAACTAAATGGCCTGTTTCTGCAGCCAGGAGTGCTGTTTCAATTGTTTCTAAATCTCTCATCTCTCCAACGAGTATTACGTCTGGATCTTCTCTCAATGAGCTTCTTAATGCGGTTGTAAAATCATTTGTATCTGAACCAACCTCTCTTTGATTTATAATACTCTTTTTATCTCTATGAAGGTATTCAATTGGGTCTTCAATTGTCATTATGTGTTCAAGTCTATGAGTGTTTATAAAGTCAATCATTGCTGCAAGAGTTGTTGTCTTTCCACTACCTGTTGTACCTGTAACAATCACCATTCCCCTTCTTTCATCGCATATTTTTTCAATGACAAGAGGGAGGTTTAACTCAGATATTGCTTTTAGCTGTGCAGGAATTACTCTCAAAACGACTCCAATTGCACCTCTTTGATTAAAAATATTACATCTGAATCTTCCCAGACCTGGTACACTATATGACATATCTAGTTCATGTTCTTTTTTAAATTTCTCTTTTTGTTCTGAATTCATTATAGCAAAAGACATGGCAATTGTATCTTCTTGCATAAGTCTTTTTATTTCAACAAGGGGTTGAAGCAAGCCGTTTATCCTAAGAACGGGGTGATTACCAACCTTTAAATGTAAATCGGAAGCTTCTCTTTCAACTGCTATTTTTAGAAGATCATTTATATTCATCCAATTTCTCCTTTTTATATATTTATATATTATCTAATTTTATCAAAAACATCAAGTATCATCTTCTATTGTCTATTGTTTTTGTTTTGAATTAATATTTGTTTAACAATTTATTTAAATGTTTTTATATTTATATTCGAATTTTTGATGTTATTTAGAGATCGTACAATGTTTTGTATTCAGTAATTTCAACATCATTTACATTTATAGAAAGTAATTCTTTTTTTAGATGATTAAGCGCATCTTCTTCGCCATGGACAAGGAAGACCTTTTTCAGTTTTTTTAAATCATATTGTGTTACCCATTCTTTTATTTCTCTATAATCTGCATGACCTGAAAAGGCATTTAATGTTGCAATTTGAGCATTTACTTTATAAGATTTTCCAAAAATTCTTATTTCCTTTTCTCTTTCAACGATTCTTCTGCCAAGTGTATGTTTAGCCATGTAACCAACTATTGCAATAATATTTTTTGGATCTTCAATATTGTTTTTTAGATGGTGTAATATTCTTCCATTTTCAGCCATTCCGCTTGCAGAGATAATTACTGCTGGCCCTTTATATGAATTGATTTCTATTGATTCTTTTACTGATGTAACATATTTTACAGAGTCAAATCCAAACGGGTCAATATTATTGGAAGTAAAATTGTTATAAGTTTCTTTATCAAAACATTCAGGATGAAGTTTAAATATTGAAGTCGCATTAACTGCCATTGGAGAATCAATAAAAGTTGGAATTTCAGGGATTTCTTTCTCTAAAAGAAGTGTGTGAATTATATAAATTAATTCCTGAGTTCTTTCTATTGTAAAAGCAGGTATTATGATTTTGCCATTTTTGTTGTATGCTTTTTTTATTATTTCTTTTACTTCCTCTTTTGCCATGCCAACTGAATCGTGTAATCTGTTTCCATAAGTGCCTTCTAAAACCAGGTAGTCTAAATCGGGGATTTTTTCAGGATCTCTTATTATTGGAAGGTTTTTTCTGCCAAGGTCACCTGAAAACCCAATTTTTAGTTTACCTTTAATATTTAATAGTATTGATGATGACCCAAGAATATGTCCTGCATCAAACAATGTAGCTGAGATCCCTTCAGCTGGATAAAATTCTCTATGGTAGTTTACTGTAACAAAATTTTGCATTGTTTTTACAACTTCCATAGAATTGTATAGAGGATCGAATAGTTTTAATTTTCTTTCAGGGTGTTTCTGTGATTTATTTTTTATGTATTCAAAATCTTTTTCTTGAATATATGCACTATCAAATAGAATAATATTTGAAATATCTCTTGTAGCTGAAGTTGAATAGATGTTACCTGAAAATCCATTATTTGTCATTATAGGTAAAGCACCACAATGGTCAAAATGCCCATGTGTTAGCAAAATGGCTTTAGTCTCCTTTGGAGGAAAATTTAAATTATGATTCTTTTGAAAAGATTCTTCCCTCTTTCCCTGAAACATACCAGAATCTATCTGAATTATCTCCTCATCAACTTTAATAAAATGTTTTGAGCCAGTTACCTCTTTGCATGCTCCGTGAGAGTAAAATTTAATTTTCATAGAGGAATATACAACTTTTAAGAAGAATTTTCAAGTAAATTTTTTTTAAATATAAAATAAATCTTGTAAACTATTGTTTTAATTTGACACTTGAGATGAAAATCTATATTATTTAATATGAATAAATTAATAGATATTTTGGGATTCACTGGATTTATAATTGTTTTAATTGTTATTGTAAAGGTTATCTACTTAATTTTAGAAAAAAAGAAAAAAGGTAAAATAAAAAAGAAGTTTAAAGGATTTATAAATAGTTTTTCTTTATCTAATAAGGATTTAAGAACAGTTCCAAGAATTTCAATTCCTGAGTCCCTGGAAGTTATTATCACATTTTCATATGGAAAACATGAAGGATTAAAATCATATGCTATAAATATGTCTCTTAGTGGAATTGCTGTTAAACCCGATTTTTCTCTAAAAAAAATACCTTTAAATGCAACATTGGAAAATGTGTTGGTTAAAACTCCAGTAAATAATTTTGTAATAAGAGAGCTAAAACAGGCTAGGATAGAAAGTAGAACTGAAAACAAACTTATGGCTTTTAATATTGTGAATATTGATGAAGATCAATTTGAAGAGCTTAAAAGTTTCATGAGTTTTCTTTATAAATTTTTAAAAGATGAAAAAAAAAATATTTGATTTTAAATTAAAGGATTTTTTTATAGATGTTTTTAAAGATAAGGTTTTTGTTGTGGGTGGTACAATAAGAGATTATTACCTTTATAATAGTGTAGATGTAGATCGAGATATAGACCTTGTTGTTTTAAATCATACATACGAAGAAATAGAGGAAAAATTAAGACCTTATGGGAAAACAAATACAGTGGGTAAGAGCTTTGCAGTAGTAAAGTTTACAAAAGCAGGAAAAACTTTTGATATATCTCTTCCAAGAAAAGATGTAAAATTGGATCCTTTATCAAATTCGCATAAAAATTTTATTGTTGAATCAGGGCCTCATATAAGTCTTGCAGAAGATTTAAAAAGAAGAGATTTCACATGTAATTCAATTGCCATTAGATTAGTTGATAATAAAATATTCGATCCATTTAATGGTTATAAAGCAATAAAAGAGAAAAAAATATATATGACTGGGCCTGAAACTTTTTTTGATGATCCTCTAAGGATTTTAAGAGGAGCAAGGTTTGCTTCAGTTCATAAATTTTCAATTGATGAGGAAATATATTTAAATGCTAAAAAAATTAACCTTAATGAATTAAGCAAGGAAAGAATTCAGGAAGAATTATTCAGATTGCTACTTGAATCAGAAAATCCTTCTTATGGATTAAATGAGTACTTTAAGTTATCAGTTATAGAAAAGCTTTTCCCTGAACTTTTTGCTTTAACCCTAACAATTCAGGATAAAATATTTCACCCTGAAAAAGATGAATTTGGGAATCATACTGTGTGGGTTCATACTTTAAATACAATTGATATTTCAAAGGAGTTGTCCAGACAATTCGATCTGGATGAAGAAAGAACTCTTGCTTTACTTTTTGCTGCTCTTCTTCATGATATAGGAAAAGCAACCACAACAAAATGGGAATTTAAAAGAGGAAGAATGGTAGTAACCTCTTTATTTCATGATACACAGGGTGTGAAAATCGCAGATAAATTTTTACATAATTTGAAGATTGAAACATGGAAAAATTTTCCATTGAAAAGAGTTATATTAAATTTAATAAAAAATCATCATAGAATTTTCGAACTTTACAGGAATAGGGAAAATATAGGATTTAAAGCTATTTCAAGATTAGTACGGGATCTTGAAGGAAATGATTTTTTACTTGTTTTACTTGATTTTGCTGATCGTCAATCACGTGAAATTAAGCCTTTAGGTTTTAAAGGTGTTGACGAGATTTCACAATGGATTCTGAATAAAAAAGAGGAATTTAATATTAATCAAGATACTATAAAACCTCTCATTATGGGAAGAGATCTTTTAAGTTTAGGAATATCTCCCGGGAAAGAAATGAGAAGGTATCTAAAAGAATTATATGAACTTCAACTTGATGGTAAGTTTAAAACAAAAGAAAATGGAATTGAGATATTTAAGAAATTAATTTCAGATACAAAAGGTAAATGTGGGAAAGATGAATGAATCCAGCGTTAATTTTGCATATACAAGCCCATTTGCTTTGTTGATTTGCACGTACTTCTCATATATACAGAACATTATATGAAATTAACAGTACTTATTGATAACAATACTTTGATAGACAGGTATTTTCTTGGAGAACCTGGTGTATCATATCTAATCCGAGATGGCAATATTCAAATATTGTTTGATGTTGGTTATTCCGATGCATTTATTCAGAATGCGAACAAAATGAATATAAAGCTATTAAATACTGATTTTATAGTTCTGTCTCATGGTCACCTTGATCATACGTGGGGACTTGTTCCTTTGATAAAGCTATATACAGAAGCTCATATTGAGAAACAGAAATGTCGAAATCCTGCTCTCGTAGCACATCCATTAGCATTTAACACAAAATTCATGGCTGATATAAATGAAATAGGGAGTATAATTTCGAAAGAAAAATTATCAAAACACTTTAGTTTGAAATTGTCAAAGAACCCTTTTTGGCTAACAAAAAAGTTAGTATTTCTTGGAGAAATAGAAAGATCGAATGATTTTGAAAACAAAGAACCTTTAGGAAAAGTCCATAATGATAACATTGAGGATGATTATCTTTTAGATGATTCAGCATTAGCCTATAAATCATCAAGCGGACTTGTAATAATTACAGGCTGTTCACATTCAGGAATTTGCAATATTATTGAGTATGCTAAGAAGGTCTGTAAAGAAGACAAAGTTATTGACGTTATTGGTGGATTTCACCTTTTAAAGCCCTCAGATAAACAATTAAATGGTACATTGACATATTTTCAAAAACTAAAATCTAAGGAATTACATGCTTGTCATTGTGTTGATTTGAATTCAAAAATTGCCTTATCTAAAGTTGGCAATCTAAAAGAAGTTGGAGTTGGACTATCATTAGATTATGAATGATAATAAATAATTATATGAAACAGTTTAATAAGCGTCTCCACGAGGCAATATTGCATAAACATATAGTTTTTTCATTTTTTTATCCGGAGTGAATAAAATTCTCCATTTCCCTACTCTTAAACGAAAATCTCCCTTTAGCTCTCCGGTCAAGGGCCTTATATTTTTTGACTTAAAAGGATTCCCCGAATTCTCAAGTAAAGCCAATGATTCTTTAATCCTTTTTTTGGCTTTTTTATCTAGTTTCAGATATTGCTTCTCCGCATTGGGTTTGATTTCAATTGTCCAGCTCATGGAGTGATTTTCCTTTTATTCCATCTATAACTTCCTTTTTGCCTTTTCTAATCGATTCAACCCACTCGGGTTTGGATAAAAGGTCCAGGGTTTCCTGATGATTTTCTATGTATTCATCAATCAATTCGCTTAGAATGGATTTGATATCTCTTCTTTCAACACTGGAAATAATCTTTAATATATCCCTTTTTTCTTTGGGGATTCTAACGGTTACAGTATCCATTTTTAATCCTCCCATAAAATCTACTAATAGAATAGTATAATAATGGCATAATGTCAATATATTCTTGATGTAAATATTAAATTTTTTTAATTTTTCCTCAGGTATAAGATGTCAAACCTCTTTTATATTTCTTGGAGAGATAGAAAAATTGAAGATTTGACCCTTACACACGTAAAATCTACCCGGAATGAAAATTGATTTTCCTATATTGTCGATACGTCTAAAATTTTCATGATGTAAGATTTCGAAGAATTTTTATTTCACTTGGTAAAAGAATCTTGCTTAGAGATAATTTTGTAGGGCTTTTTTATTAATAGTAGATTATCATCGTCATCTGTTTTTAGGCAATATAAAAATTCATCAGTTATTGAAACAACCCTTTCAGATAAAACTCCTGTTCCTAAAAATTTTCCTTTACCTGTAAAAACATCAACTTTGTAAAGATTTGATTCTGATGTGATATCATCTGGTACCCTAAATACTAGAATATGGTTTTTTGTCAGTAAAATTCTGTTAAAAAAGTTTTTATTTTTTGGAATAGCTTTTACGATAAGTTTTACCACCCTGGGAGGCCACTTTAATTTTTTAATCCCATTTGCTATATGTGCAATTTCTTTTTCTTTAAAAGATTGAGGTTTAATGGAACGTTTAAGCTCTCCCAGTTTTTTACCATCTGAATTAAAAATTCCAATCTTATATTCTCTTGTATATCCAACTGCAACAAACTCATTGAATGTTGCCATAGGCAGATCCGGGGAATATGCGTGATTATACATTGCAAAACTCATAGTTTTATCACCCTCTTTTATACTGATTGTTGCTGAAGGACTGTAAAATTCCAGAGTTTTTATAATTTCCCCTTTTTCATTTACAATAATTGGTCTCTGACTTCCATCTGAGCTGCGTTTGGAGCAGATAAAACGGTTTTGGGAGACTGTGGAAATGCGGCGAAAAATCCCACCTTTAGAATTCAACTTTATTCGTTTTATAATTTTACCTTCTTTGGAAAAAACTGAAACAGTGTTCATCCATTCTGTTATTATTATTTGATCGGAGGGTAAATATTTCATACCATAGGGATTATATATATCTCCGGGGCCTTTTCCTTTCTGGCCAAAGGATTTTTCAAGCTTACCATTAGATGCAAGAATGTATATTTTATGAGCTCCTCCATCCAGAATAAAAATCCTTCCATTTTTCCCTTCAGCTACTGCGAGAATATACTCAAAAAGAAGATCCTCGTCTCCTACAGTTAGAACAGCCTTTCCTGTTTTAATCTCAACAACACCAGAAAAAAGACAGGAGTAAACAAAAAATAAAAGAATGAGAAATAATATAAAGTTTTTAAGATTCATAATTAAAACTCCATTAAAAAAACAATTTTTTCTTAAATATTATATAATAAATAGTAAGTGTAAACAATAAATGGGTAATAACCCAAAATCCACCACCTAAATTTGGATATTTCCACAAAATCAAGATCAAGCAGGCGTGTCGGCTTCCCTTTGAACGGCTTGCGAATCCCATTTCTCGCCAATATCGAAAATGGGATGAGACGCTCCCAAAAACGATAAACGTTTTTGGGTAAAGTGAAAAGGGATAGCGACTA
>JAUXFB010000259.1 GCA_030620255.1 Candidatus Aminicenantota bacterium
AACCCAGGGAACTTTTCAAGATACTCATTAAGTTCCTAAATGCAGATTATCTCTTTGAAGAATTTAAAAAATCAAAGCTTCTGCAATTCCAATATGTTGATTTTATCAGGGTCTTAAACAATTTTAACAGCAAGGGATACAGAGGATGTTTCGTGACTTCTTCTGTTGGACTGGGAAAATCTTATGTTGCTGCACAAGTGGCAAAATATTTCCTGAATAACGGAAAAAAAGTTTTATTAATTGCACCTGCAGGGCTGGTATATAATGAAGAGCAGTGGCCACGTTATCTGAAAGAATTCGATATCTATGATAAAGTTATTCTTGTGTCAATGGGTGATTTGCAGAAACATCCTGAGATATTCAAAATTAGGAAATATGTGAAAAATTACGGTTTAATCATAGTTGATGAAGCCCATAATTACAGAAATCCGGATTCATACAGGACCAGAAATATTAAAAAAATAATCGATGAAAATGGAAATTCAAAGGTACTGTTTTTAACAGCAACACCGATCAACACGAGTCTTGACGATTTATTGAATCTGGCGAAATTGTTCCACAGGAAGGGGCAGAACCTGCTTTTTGATAAAATGGTTAGAGACTTGGGAGATTTAATTAATCTGTTTAAGAACAAGGAATACGAAGAACTAAAAAAATCAGAGAAAGAAGACCTCTCAAAAACACAGGAAGAAATTGAAAAAGAGTTGTTCGTCAAGTCAACCAGGGGGACAATCAAGACATCCAGGGATTACATAGAGGAGTTGAAGATATTTGCGGGTGTCGATATCACCAAAATCGCCGATCCAAATACCAATGAAATCAAATATGAACTGGATTCCAGATACAAGGACATTCTAAATGGTATCGTTGATTTTATTACAAACTTGTCTGCTGCACACTTGAGACTTTTAGACCCGGAGAGAGGTGTACGCTTAGGAGGATTCTTCAAGTGGGTTTTATACAAAAGGTTTGAGAGTGACATAAGTTCGTACTATTTAACGCTGAAAAGGCTTTCGAAGAAAAACACTATGATCCAATTGTCTGTTGAGAAGCAAAATATTAGGTATCTTGAAGATGATGAGGATGAAGATGACATAGACATTAATTTTAACATAGATTTCAAACAAAAATTAGGCGAGGTTATAGATTTAATAAAAGCCGGGAGGGGATCTGATTACCTCAAGATATTGGAAGAACTGAAACGTGATATAGAATTAGTAAATCAGGAAATTAAAAAGCTCGAACCCTTCATCAAGAATGGCTCTGAAATACTTTTCAAGAACGACCAAAAAATCAACCAGTTAAATTCTATGATAGGCTTAAATAAAGATAAGAAAATTCTGATTTTTACTGAATACAAGGACACCCTGAAAGCGATCAAAGAATACTTCAAGGATACTTTAAAACCTGAGGAAGTTAGGTACATAGATTCCAGTACAAAGAACAAGCAATCCATTATTGAAAAATTCAACGACCCAAAGGACAAATTGAGGATTCTACTCACTACAGACACACTTTCGGAAGGATTCAACATCAGTGGGGCTGACGTGGTGATCAATTTTGATATACCATACAACCCTGTTAGAATAATCCAGAGGATTGGTAGAGCCACGAGACTTGATGTGCCTAAGGAGATAGATGTTTTTAATTTCAGGCCAGACGATGATATTGATGTTGAACTCAAATTAGTTGAAAGGATGGAATTGAGGATAAAGGACATAATAAGGTTTATTGGTGTGGAATATAGAATATGGTTTGAAACAGAAAAGGAGCTTATCAAAGAAAGGAGAAAGATAGATAGGAAGATATACCTTGAAATCCTTGATAAGATTAGGGGAGGAATGAGAGAGGGAGATTTCAGTAAACTTGAGATTTCTCTTAGTTATTCAAAACCAATACTCATCTTCCTGCAGAAAGCTATCAAGAAATATGTGATTAAAAAGGATGAAATCGAGAATTTAAAAATACCAAAGGGTAACTATTATACTTTATTGAAGGGAAGGAAGGGAATGAGCATCATTTACAAAGATACTGATTCTTTTAATGAAGAAATAATATCCAGCAGGGACATTGAAGAAATTCAAAAAAATATTATTTTTGAGAAAGAGTTCAGTACGGAATTGGCAAATTTCTCTGAATTTAAGGAAGAAAAAAAGAAGGAAAATCTGCGAATGGAATATTTCAACGACAAGGTTGACAGGCTGGTTAATAACATATTGGACTACATTTCCTCTGAGAAGTTGATGGAACTTTATCCTGATATTGCTGTGCTTGTAACAAACCTTGTGCGGATCAGGGATAAATGCGGAAGCACCACTGAAAGGACGATAAGAAAAATTCATCTTGAAATAAAAAACAGAAAAATAAAAGATAAAATCAGGGGATGGAATAATGAACTGGAAAATAGTTTTACAAAACTTGATGTTCAGAAAAAACTCATCCCAAAGAAGGAATCGGTATTTGCAATATCTTTCATTGAGGAATAGTTATGGAAATTCAGGAAATAATAGAGAGTAAGGAAAATCTTATTGATTTTCTTAGAGAAAATGGGTTTAAAGAAGAAAAAGATTACACAGATGAAGATTACAAGGCTGGTACATACTTTAAAATTGACAAGAGAAAGTTGCTTGTTGTTTATGAAATAGACAATGAAGATAATCTCAAGGAGATAAAAGACCATTTTTTAATTGACAGGGGTTTGAGCTACTGCATTATTCTATTCGGTAAAAAGCTTATATTTTTCAGAAATTTTGGTGAAACAAAACATTTTATCTATTCCAATAGGACAAAAAATAATATTTCAAAGATAGATAAGTTAAAAAATATAAAGGAATCATTTGATGGCGTATTTCAATCTAAAGATATTTCAGGTCAATTTTATGAGGCTTTTAAGTTAAAGAGAAATCTTTTGGTACAGAATATAAAAAATGACATTCAAGATATTGAAAAATATCTCATAGCACAGAAAATTTTTGATAGATTTTTCTTCATTTATTTTCTATGTCATAAAGGCATAATAAAGTTCCAAGATGGAAGAAAATTATCTGGGGAGAATCTATTTAGTGGAGTTTTAGTAAATGAAAAAGATTTTCTACAAAATCTAAAAAAACTATTTCATTTGTTCAACTCCCAAGAAAAGGAAATTTTAGAAATTGGAGATTATAAAATAATTGTACCATATCTTAACGGTGGTTTATTTAGACCT
>JAUXFB010000247.1 GCA_030620255.1 Candidatus Aminicenantota bacterium
ACATGCACATGAACTTTTATTGCTGAAAGCTGAAAGCTGAATGCTGAAAGCTTGAATAAGCTTAGACTTAAACTTAGACTCAAACTTAAGCTTATTAAAAAGGAATCAGAGAACTCCACCCATTTGGCAATGCTTTTGCCACATCATTTAATACAACAAAAACCATTAAAGAAATAAGAATCAAAAAACCTATATTTATTAACCTCTCTTTTACTTTTTTACTGAATTCTCTTCTTATAACAGCTTCAACAGAATATATCATTAAATGGCCTCCATCAAGTGCTGGAATAGGGAAAAGATTTATAATACCAAGCTGAAGCGATATAAATGCAATTAAAATAAAAAAGTTAGAAAAGCCGGTTTTCATTGCTCTTTGTGAAAACTTAGCGATTTCAATTGGTCCAGAAAGGTGTTTTGGTGAAATTTTCCCAACAATCATCTTTTTAAAAGCAGAGAAAGTCAGAACAGTTAAATCAACAAGTTCTTTATAACTTTTCCCTACAGCTCCGAATAATCCATATCTAACTTTAATGACAGGAGAATAAGGTACCCTTGTTATTCCTATTATACCTTTCTCTTTAACTTTTCTTGGAACTATTGTTAAATTAATTAATTCTGAACCTCTCTTAATCCTGACCAATAGAGGTTTACCAGGGTTTGAAGATATTACATCTCCCATATCAAAAAATGAAACCGGGTTATTATTTATAGCAACAATTATATCACCATTTTTTAAACCCGATTTAAAAGCGGGGAACTCCTTTTCAACTGAAAATACCTCTGTTAATTTATAATCATAATAAAAGCCTGCGGGATTCAAATTTTTCTGTGTTAACATCTTAACCCTGATGCTTGTGTTTCTCTTTATATTTCCCCTCTTATATTCTATATGCAATTCTTCATTCGGATTATATCCAACTGTAAGTTCTAAATCTTTCCAATTCATTATTTTCTTTTTATTTATTGAAAGTATAATATCACCCCTCTTTAGCCCTGCTTTTTCTGCAGGAGAGCCTTGCTCAACAAATCCTATCTCAGGTATTTCTGATTTATATTTTTCTTTTTCAACCCCTACCATATTTACTATACTTAAAATAAAGAGGGATAAAAATATATTCATTAAAGGGCCCATTATTAGAATAAAAATCTTCTGCCCTCTATTTTTAGATTGAAATTCATATGGTTTTAAATCATCTGCATTATATTCATCTTCGCCAGCCATTTTTACATACCCACCCAAAGGAATAAGGCTTACCCTGAAATCAGTTTCACCAAATTTCTTACCAAATAAACGTTTACCAAAACCAAATGAAAATGTATCAACCCTTACTTTCATTAATCTTGCAGCTATAAAATGTCCTGCTTCATGAACAATAACAATAATTCCAAATACAATTAAAAAAGCTAAAATCGTTTGTATAACAGTCATCTAATAATTCTCCGTTTTATGTAATTAATTGTCTTACGTTTTATCTCTTCAATAGTTTCATTAATATTACTGATTGAATCAATTTGATAAAATTTCTCATTATACAGAATTCCCTCAACAACCTTAAATATCTCATCAAATCTTATCTCTCCATTTAAAAAAGATTCAACTGCTACTTCATTTGCTGTATTTAAAACAGCACCTGCATTTTTCCCCTTTTCAAGCGCATAATAAGCCATTTCTATTGAACTAAATTTTTCAACATCCTTTTCAAAAAATTCAAGCCTTTTTATATCAGAAAAGCTCAAACACTTTATTCTACTTTCTATCCTTTCCGGGTAACTTAAAGAATAGAGAATCGGTATTCTCATATCAGGAACACTCAATTGAGCTATAATAGAAGAATCAATAAACTCAACCATTGAATGTACAATACTCTGAGGGTGAATAATAACATCGATTTGTTCCTTTTTTAATTTAAACAGGTAAAAAGCCTCAATAATTTCAAGTGCTTTATTCATAAGTGTTGCAGAGTCAATAGTTATTTTAGTACCCATAGACCAGGTCGGGTGAGAAAGTGCATCCTGTACTGTTATTGAAGAAAAACTCTCCTTATCCCTCTCAAAAAAAGGTCCGCCAGAAGCAGTTAAAATTACATTCTTTATAAATTCTTTTTTATGTGGAATAATGCATTGAAATATTGCACTCTGCTCACTATCTATGGGTATCAATTCTGCATTTGAATTATCTAACTCTCTATTTATCAATTCACCTGCAACAACAAGGGTCTCTTTATTTGCAAGACAGATACGATGATTATTCCTTATTGATTCAATAGTAACTTCAAGAGATGTAGTTCCATTAATTGCTGATATCATTGTATCTACTCTTTTATCCAAAGCGACTTCCATTAATCCTTCATTACCATAAAAAACCTTTTTATCCGGGAATATACTCTTTATTTTTTCTGCATCTTTTTTACTTTTTGTACTAATCTTCTCAGGTGAAAAATCATTAACCTGTTTTATTAGAAGATCAATATTCTCCCCACATGCAATACTCACCAGCCTGAATTTATCTTTGTGTGAAGCAATCACATCAAGAACATTTTTCCCAATTGAGCCTGTTGAACCTAAAATAGCTATATTTCTTACATTTGACATTTAATAATCTATTTCCAGAAATATTTTATTATATAAAAAAGAGCAGGTGCGCAAAATATATAACTGTCTACTCTATCCAATATTCCACCATGACCTGGTAAGATTGTACCTGAATCCTTTTTATTTGCAGCTCTCTTAAATAATGACTCAACAGGATCTGATAATTGCGATATAAGCCCAATAATTCCTCCAGTAACAACTGCAACCCATAATGTCACATCAACAGGAAAGATAAGTTTTGATAACCATCCTGAAATTGAAGCAAAAACTATAGCTGCAATCAGTCCTTCAAGAGATTTTTTTGGAGATGCAACCGGATATATTTTATGTTTACCTATAAGACTTCCTAAAAAATAAGCTCCCGAATCTCCAATAGCAATTACAAAAATCAGGAAAAACAGGTAATTAGGACCAATTTTTTTTAACTCAAATAAAAAATAGAGAGGAATATAAATATAAAAGACAATAAGAAAATGTATGCCGATATCCCTTATAAATGCAACTAAATCTTGCTTTTGCCTTAACCTGAACAGGAAAAACATGCCAATGAAAAAAGCAACGATCACTATTGCCATTTTTAAATCAGGTTGTTTAAAATAAAAAGATAATGCAACAATAATACCTGTTGAAAAAACTAAAAAATATGAATATTTCTCAGGATTACATATACTTATAAATTCATATGCTGCACCTGAAATCAATAAAAAGAGTATAATAGAGAAATAAATCAATGGCAAAAATTTAATTAAAACAAAAGCAATAATAATCAGAAAAAAAGCTGTTATTGTGCGTTTAACAAATTC
>JAUXFB010000112.1 GCA_030620255.1 Candidatus Aminicenantota bacterium
ATTTTTTTTGCCATTTCCTCAATTCCACTTCTCTTATAGGTTTCTTCAGGTTTATGACATGTGTTGTCCATGATTATTATTTTTTTTGCTCCAGCATTAAAAACTTCCTCAATTATTGCTTTTAAAACAAGAGGGTTTGTATCAGCAGCCTGTTCAACTGTTCTATTCCAGGCAATGTTTGGTTTTATCATTACAATATCCTGTTTTGATATTATCTTTTGCATACTTCCAAGTTCTTTTATAGCTCTTTTAGTTATTTTATATGGTGAATCACCATGAACTTTTACTACAAGGGAATTTGCTAAAATATTTTTTGAATTTATAAGGGATGGGAAATAGATAGATGATGAAACTAATATTGATGTTTTTAAAAATTCTCTTCTTTCCATATCTATACCTTCTTTAAATTATAGATATTATAGATATCAATACGAAAGAAGAATGTCAATAGTTTAGCTATAATAACCATAATTTAAACTTATGGTTGATTATCTTTTAAAATGGTTATTTTTAAAAATTTACCCCTATTTTTATTTTTTATTTTAAAGGAATCTGAAATAGGGGAACCATAACACCATATAATTTTCTCATTATAATTTAGTAATACAGGGCAAAGATTTCTTAATTCATATGGAATTCCGGATTCTCTTATCATCTCAAATATTTTTTGATTAAAGGAGGAATTTATTTTTATATATTTATCAGTTTTTTTAGCATTTCTCATTAATAAAGGAAATTTTATTTGAGAATAAGGTAATACTATTTCATAATTATCCTCTGGTTTTATGTAATCTTCTATTTGTTCTATTTTAATAATTTTGTTTATTTCTTTTATTTTGACTGTTCCATAAGAATTAATAAGGTATTTATAATCAGGAATGAAAATATCATATGGAAATATGTATCCTTTGTGAAATTTTAGATCTATTCCGGGGATTGAAATTCCGCTGGACTTGGATGAAGTATTGATAATATTTTCAATATGACCAAAATCTATATTGAGTAAATTCCCCTTTAAAATCCTTATATATTCTCTAATTATGTGTCTCTTTAAAGCAAGGTTATATATACTAATTATATTCAAAGGTAATATCTTTTCTAAGATTAAATTTTCTTTTAAAATTTGCCTTGCTAAATTAGTGAAATATTCATTTTCTTGTTGAATGATTGTAATTGTTTTAAATATCTGGTTTTCAATATTGGGTTCTATCTCTTTTATATGTGGAATTATGGTGTTTCTGATCTTGTTTCTTATAAACTCATTTTGTTTGTTTGTATAATCCTCATAATACTGGATTTTATTTCTTTTTAAAAAGCTGATTATGTCTTCTTTTGAGAATATCAATAGGGGTCTTATAATATTGTCTCCCTTTTTTGTAAATATAGCACTTAATCCTTGATTTCCACTTCCCCTTAAAAGTTTTATTAAAAATGTTTCAAATAGATCAGATTTTGTGTGAGCAGTTGCAATTTTTGAGTTTTTATATTTTGACGAAACATTATTTAAAAATCTATATCTGAGTATTGAAGCTGCATGTTCAAGGTTTAGTTTATTTTTTAATTTATAAGAGATTACATCCCCTTTTGCTTTTAAAAGTTTTATATTCAAGGATTTGCAAAAGTTTTCTATCCAATGCTCTTCTTTTTTTGAATCTTTTCTTATCTGGTGATTAAAGTATGCTGCAATTAATTGAAAATTAATACTTTCTTGTAGTTTTTTAAGTAAATGTGTTAATGTGACAGAATCTTTCCCACCAGAAAGGGCTATAATTATAGTTTCATTATTATCAATAAGTTTGAGTCTTTTTATATTTTTGAGAAATAAAGGATATAAATTTTTCATAAGTAAAAATAGCGGCGGAGGGATTTGAACCCCCGACATAACGGATATGAGCCGTCTGCTCTACCGACTGAGCTACGCCGCCATAAGTGGAATATTATACTATTTTTCTTTATTTTAATCAAGAGTAAAAGGGAAACAGTACATAACAATTGAATAAATTTGGATTTTCTGATATCTTGATATATTAACCATAAAGGAGGAATAAAATGTCTGAACGTATGATAAAACAATTTATGGACATGGTACAAATTGACAGTGAGTCCGGTAATGAAGCGGAATTTATTGATTACCTGATAATTGAATTCGAAAAGCTTGGAGCTAAGGTTTCAAAGGATGGGTACGGTAATTTGATAGCTAATTTTTATGCTAAGAATTGTAAAGGAAAAGATCCAGTACTTTTATCCTGCCACGCAGATACAGTGAAACCGGGGAAGGGTATAGAGCCTGTTCTTAAGGATGGAGTTATCCGTTCCAAAGGGGATACTATTCTGGCTGCTGATGATAAAGCCGGAATTGCGGAGCTATTAGAGGCTCTTAGAATTGCTGAGATCCATCCTCCTATTGAGGTGGCTATAAGCAGGCAGGAGGAAGTGGGTCTTATAGGTGTAAAGAATCTTGATTTTAGCAGATTGAAGGCTAAGAAGGGATTTCTTCTGGACAATGATACTCTTGAAACTATTGTAATTGGTGGTCCTTCTTATTTTGCTATTGATGTTAATATAAAAGGGTGTGCTGCTCATGCAGGTATGGAGCCTGAAAAGGGCATAAACGCAATATTAGCAGCATCAAAGGCAATTTGTGCAATTAAACTTGGGCGTCTGGATCATGAGACTACAGCAAATGTTGGAGTAATTAATGGTGGAATGATAAGAAATGGAGTTCCTGAATCAGTTACTTTTCTTGCAGAATGCCGGAGCCTGAATCATCAAAAGGGAGTAAAACTTGCCCAAGATATGGAAAAGATAATAAGAGAAGAGGTAGAATCTATAGGAGCCTCTGTGGAGATCAAGGTAGATAATCTATGCAAAGCTGTGGATATCCCGGAGGATTCATGGACAGTAGAGATATCAAAGAAAGCCTTAAAAAAAGTTGGAGTTAATGCAAAAACAACTTTTATTACAGGGTTCACTGATGCTTCTATTTACAACAACAAGGGTATAGAGGTGGCAGTAGTGGGGATCGGTGCAAGATTGGAGCACTCCTGTGATGAACATATCTATGTAACTGATATGGACAAGGCTTTGCATATGATAGTTGAGATATTAAGACTAACAGCAGAATAATCCTCATAACCATATAAGACAAACTAAATTGATATTTATGTCTAAAGTTGATAAAGTTGAGACCTGACCCCAATGATTTATAAAACAGATTTTATTTTTTGAATGATCATTCCTTCAGGTGCAGCTCCCTCTTGATATTCTGTTTCATTTATAACAGTTCTTGGTACACCCATTACATTATATTTTTGGGAGAGTTGAGGAAACTCTGTGGCTTCAACCATGTCTGCTTGTACTTTTTTACTGTAATAAGCCATCTGGTGTGCAAGTATTACAGCCTGCGGGCAATATGGACAGGTTGGTGTAACAAATACCTGAAGGTGGACATCTTTTTCAAGATTATCAAGGAATTTCTTTGTTTCTGTTTGCAGAGGACTTTCTCCAGTTGATACTAATTTTATTGCTTCAATAATAGAACCAAATTCATATCCACTTGGTATACCATAAAATTTAATTCCATAATCTTTATTGTCCATTACTACTATTGCCGGGATTTTATCAACTCCATATTTATCTGCTTCAACTTTATCTTTAATAAATTCAAAAATTTGTAACTTGATTTTGTCTGATAATTCGCTGATCTCTTTAACTAATGCATGAGTTGTACTACAGAATCTGCATTCAAATTCCTGTGTGAAGAATTTTAATGTAACTTCTTTTTTCAATCCTTTAAAGATCTCTTCTAATTCTTTTTTCATTTTTGTATCTAAGTGTGCCATAAATATCTCCCTTTATAGTTAATAATTAACTATATAATATTTTTTGATTTTTGTCAAATCATAAACCTTTAATCTTAATTTTTCGTATTATAAATTTACTATGATAATTCTATTTTATAATTTTGGAGGTTTGTATGAAAAGAACATTAATTCTATACTTTTTATTTAGTTTTGTATTTTCATTTGAATTATTTTCAGATGAATTGCTTACTGTACCGGAAAAAACAAATTATCAGAGAACTTCTACTTATCAAGAAGTTATAGATTTTGTCAAGGCACTTAAAAAGAGACACCCAGAAAAGATGAAGATAGAATTTATTGGAATTACTACTGAAGGCAGAAAAATCCCTATGATAATTCTAAGTAAACATGGAATTTCTAAGCCTCTGGAAAGTAGATTGCTGAATAAACCTCCGGTTTTGATTATGGCAAATATTCATGCTGGTGAAGTTGAAGGTAAAGAATCGACTCTGATGTTAATTAGAGAAATTCTTGAGAATAATAGAGAAGATTTGCTGGAAAACCAAACTGTTTTAATTATACCCATATTTAATTGTGATGGTAATGAGAAGATGTCGCCCAAAAATCGAAGAGATAATGGCCCTGAATTTGCAGGTGAAAGAAAGAATGGGCAGGGGTATGATCTTAATAGGGATTATGTAAAAGTCGAAAGCTTTGAGGTAAGAGCTTTAATTACAAATGTTTTTAATTTCTGGGATCCTGTTCTTTTTGTGGATATGCATACTACAAATGGGTCTTTACATCAAGAACCAGTAACCTATGCTCCAAATATTGCACCTGAAGGTGATCGAGTTTTAACTGATTATATGTGGAAAAAAGCCCTGCCTGAAATAGATAAAACCTTATTAAAAAAGTATAAAGTTGAAAGTATTCCTTATGGGAATTTCATAAAAAGAGATGATCCTGTTAAAGGCTGGAGAAATAGAGCTATAGAAGCACGATTTGGCACCTCTTATTATGGATTAAGAAACCGTTTTTCTATCTTAGATGAAAACTATTCACGTGCTGATTTTAGAACCAGGATAAAAGGTGCTTTTAGCTTTATCAGAGCTATTTTGGAATACACCAATAAACATATGGTAGAGATGTGCAACTTAATTAGAGAGGCTGATTTAAGAGCAATTAAAGAGGTTAAAAATTCAGAATTTCCAATAAGATTTAAGCTAACCAAGACATATGATTTCATAATAAAAAGTTATATATTTAAAAAGAGAGAAATCCTGGAATCTGAAAGGGAGCGTTATCCAAAAAAGTGGTACGGAGATTATCTTGTAGAAAAAACAGATAAAAAGAAAAACTATTACACAACACTTTATGCCAGTTTTAAACCATATAAAAAGGTAAAATTAACTGAAGGCTATATTATGCTCCCATCTGAGAAACAAGTGGCTATGCATTTGAAACTTCATGGTATTAATGTTCAGGTTATTGGAGAGCCGTTTAAAGGAAAAGTCAGATTGTACAAAGTTATCAAAATTGAATCCTCAAAAAATCCTTATCAGGGGCATTTTTTACATACGAATATTGATTATGAAGAGGTGGAGAAGGAAGTTGATGTTCCGAAAGGCTCTTTTTTCATCACTTTATCTCAGCCACTTTCAAGACTTGCTGCTTATTTACTGGAGCCTCAATCCAGGGATGGATATGCTGTGTGGAATTTTTTTGATAGAATTATAGTTCACCAATGGAGAGGTTATTCTATATATCCTGTCTATAAAGTACTCAAAACACCAAAAGTACAGA
>JAUXFB010000111.1 GCA_030620255.1 Candidatus Aminicenantota bacterium
AAATCTGAGATTTCTCTTTTTATTCTCTTGCGCATCCTTTTATGTGCTTGTGCAATCTTTAACCTTTTTCTTTCACCTGGTTTCAGATAAACAGAATGCTTTTTAATATCTTTAATAATAGCTTCCTGCTGAACTTTTCTCTTAAACCTTCTTAAAGCACTTTCAAAGGATTCTCCTTCTTTAACAGTTACATGAGCCAAGTTTTATCACACTCCTTATTGTTGAAAATGTATTTATACATTATTTTACAATATAAGTCAATAAAGTATCTAAGTGTATAAGATATATATGCTTGATTATCAATATTCAATTTCAAGAGCTTTAATTTTCCTCTGAAGTCTTTTTAACCTCTTTTCCATATCCTTTTTCTGCGTTTTAGTTAAATCTATTTTTTCCAATCCTCTTTCTACAAATTCAATTGCTTTAAAATAATCTTTTTCTCTATGTTCATAATGAATCGATAACTCTTTATATGCAGTATGGTCACTATAGTTTGATAGAATTTTCCACAATTCAGCTGCTTCTATATAAAGCTTTTTCTTTTTTTTAATCGCTGATAACCTTTTTATTGAGTTTGATATTATATCTTTTCTTAAAGCACTCTCTTTTAAAACTTCATACAATTTATTTGCTTTTTCTAAATCGCCATATTTTTCATAAAGAATTGCAACACCAAAGATTTCCCCTTCATCATTTGTATGAGAAATATCTTCTACATACCTTAGCCCAAGTAAAAGGAGAGAGGAGAGTCCAACAAGGTCAAGTGCATTATGTTCAATTACCTTCTCAATAAGAAAAAACCTGTTATTTCTTAAATAGTTAAAATAAAGTGCAGGGATCTGGCTACCATCAATATCTTCGTCTCTTGAAATTCCGAGCAGAACATCCCCCAGATATCCCAATTTTCTTGATTCAAAAGTGTTTTTCCATATTGTTCTAGCTGGGAATAGAAAATCAAGGTGAGGTATTTTTAAAAGTGGGAATCTTTTCCTATAAAGTATATACCTGGTTTCCATTAGAGGAAAATCAAAACATTTCCCATTGTAAGTTACAGTTGCAGAAAAATTATGGCTTTCCAAGAATTCATCAATTTCCTCTAAAAATTTTTCTTCTCTATATAAATCATTCAAAATAAAGATTTTTATTTTAAAAGAATCGTTTTCAAAAAAACCGAAACCTAACATAAAAGGGATTGTTCCTGTACCTCCTGAAATTCCAGTGGTTTCAGTATCAAAATATAGAAATTTCATGGGATCTAAATTAAGAAAATCATTGTCTCCGGAAATAGTTGCAACTAATTTAGAAGAAATAGTAAACCATTGTGAAAGTTCAATTTTTCCAAATTGAGAGGTTATAGGGTATGAGAAATCACGAAGAATAACAGGCTCATCTAAAAATGACTCTTTGATTTGAGTTTGTTTTTTTTTTATTATTTTATCCTGTTTCAGGTTTAGGTTTACCAATTTCTCAAGTTTTTCTTTTGTAGAAAATCCCTTCTCAGATTTAATAGAGTCCCATGTTTTTTTTATATTTTTGTCAGTTTTGTCACTCATTGTAAAATCAATTCAAATAATATAGAACATATTAAGAAAAAAACAGAGTAATGTCAATAAATCAAAGTATTCCCAGGTTTTCTATATAATTCAAACTCTATTTCTTATATTTTCAGTTAAACAAATATATGAGAAAATTTGATTGATATGTTACAAGATGGAATTAAGATATTAACTAAAAAATTAGATATTAATCAATAATAAATTTCATTGGGTTTTGAGCTTTTCCAAAAATCCTTACTTCATAATGAAGATGTGGTGCTGTACTCCTTCCAGTATTTCCTACGAACCCTATTACTTGACCTCTTTTAACCCTATTTCCTTCTTTCACATTAAAACTTGCAAGATGGGCATAACGAGTTGTAAATCCAAAACCATGATCTATTACAATAAGATTTCCCAGTGCATTTTGATGTTCTACAACAAGTACAAACCCATCAGCAGTGGCAACTACATTATTGCCAAGTTGAGTTGCTATATCCTGTCCATAGTGAAAATTTCTTTTACCTGTAAAAGGATGAGTTCTCCAACCAAAGACATCAGTCAAATAACCCTTTGTTGGCCATATTGATGGAGTGGAAGCTAATCTGACTTTTTGTAAATCTATCACACTATTTACATATTTAAGCGTGTTTTCAACCTTCTTTGCATTTCTAGCTAATTTATGAGCTTTGTCTAATATATTGTTGTTTGATTGTTTATTGATTAAAATATTATCTGTAGTTGATTTTAAAGTATTTAAGTCGATTATTGATCCACCTCCACTTCCAACTTCTTTTAAAGCAAGCGGAGATTTTAAACCTGAAGCAATTAAGATTCTCTCTTTATAATCAGCCATTTTTTTTAAACTAACGCTTAACTCCTCCATTTCTGAACTCAACTCTACTATTATTTTCTCTTTTTTTTTGTTACCTGCTTTAAGATTCCTCATTTTTTCTTTATCAAAAGATATACTAAGGTAATCAAAAATAATAAATCCAAAGATAAAGAGAAGTAAAAATGCTGAGATTAAGACTTTTTTTATAAGCTTTGAAGAAATGGTAAATTCTTTATTTGTTGAAGTAGCATCTGAAATAATTATAACTGAATACAATTTATCTTTTTTTTTCATACTTTTTATTTTTATAAATATATATTATTATACAGATTTTTATTTAAAGTCAAGTGAAATTTAATATTTTTTAGGATTTTTGTTAAATATATATCAACAAGAATTTGATTTTTGTAGAAATTACTAAGAATATATATTATAATAGATTAAAAGTATATATAGTGGTATTGTTTTTATTATATTATTACTTGACAATAATATAACAAAAATGTTAAAAGAAAAGCATATATAAAAGGAGGATGTATGGAAACGAAAAAAGTTGTTCTTGCAGATAGTAGTTATACAATTCGTAGAATAACAGAATTATCATTTTCAGAAGAGGAAGGTATTGAACTTATTACTTTAGAAAATGGTTTTAATATAAAAGAAAAATTAATAGAATTAAAGCCAGCAGTTGTCCTTGTTGACATAAAACTATCCGGACTTAATGGGTATGATGTTTGTAAGTTTATAAATGAGACTGAATCTTTAAAAGATGTACAAGTATTTTTAATGAAGGGTGGTTTTGAACCAATTAATGAAGGTTTGCTAAAAGATTTAAAGTATGTTGATATTATAACAAAACCTTTTGATTCAAATGAGCTTGTTTCATCTATTAAAGATATGTTAGATAAAGGTAGCGTAAAAGCTCCTCCTATTGCTCCAGAGGATTTACCTGAAATTGATAGTATTGAAGAAGATGAAGAAGAGATCTCATTTTCAGATATAGAAGAGGAATTGAAATCTGATAAGATTATTTCAGAAGATATGGATCAAGAAAAAGAAGAAGCATATATGGAAGAAGTATTGCCATCTGAGGAGATAACTCAAGGCCCTCAAACTGAAAGGGAAAGCCCTCTTGATGCTAATACTTATGATACTGATGAAATTGAAAATCCATTCAAAGAAGAAAAAGCTGTTGTAAAAGAAAAAAGTTTGGTTGAAGAAGTAATAAAAGTAGAAAAAGAACTTATTGGGACAGAGGAGGCTGAAAAGAAGTTAGTAGAGGAGAAAGAGGAAGAAATAGTTGAAAAAGAAGAAGAAAAGGAGGAAGTACCTGTTTCTGAGATAGAAGAAGAATCAGTAGAGGAAAAGGTAGAAGATTTCTTTACTATTTCTGAGGCTGAGGAACCTTCTGAACCCGTTGAAACAGAGGAGACTGAAGAGAAACCAGTAGATGAGAAAGAGGTAAAAATAGTTGAAAAAGAAGAAGAAAAGATAGAAGATTTCTTTACTATTTCTGAGGCGGAAGAACCTTCTGAACCAGTTGAAACGGAGGAGACTGAAGAGAAACCAGTAGATGAGAAAGAGAAAGAAATAGTTGAAAAAGAAGAAGTGTCTGTTTCTGAGAAAGAAGAACAATCAGTAGAGGAAAAAGTGAAAGATTTCTTTGCTGCTTCGGAAACTAAGGAGTCCTCTGAATCCGATGAATTAGAGGAGGCGGAGGAACAACTAAAAGAAGAGAAAGCAGAAAAGATAATTGAAGAAAAAATCGAAATTGAAGAAGAATTTGAAAAAGAGGAAATTAAAATTGAAGAGAAAGTTGAAAAACCAGAACCTGCTGTAGAGAAAAAAGAGTTTGAAGATGTTAAAGAAATGAGCCAGGATCAAAAAGAAGAGATATTTGAAAAAGTAGAAGATAAATTGACTCTTGCAATTAAAGAAATTTTATGGGAAATTGTACCTCCGATTGCTGATAAAATAATTAAAGAGGAAATTAACCAAATTAAATCTGACATAAATAGTTAGATAGAATAAAATAGTCTCTGGAGTTAAAAAAGTGGAAAAATTTTTAATGGAAAAGTCTTATAATCATAAAGAGACTGAACAAAATTGGTACGAAATTTGGGTTAAGAATGATTTATTCAAGGCTGACAATAAATCAGAAGTCATACCTTTTTCAATGGTTTTACCACCTCCAAATGTAACAGGCTCCCTGCATATGGGCCATGCTCTCACATTTACAATACCAGATATAATTAATAGAAGAAAGATGATGCAGGGTTTTAACACACTATGGCTCCCTGGAGTTGATCATGCAGGAATTGCCACTCAAATGGTTGTTGAAAAGTACTTAAAACAGGAAAAAGGATTAACAAAGGAAGATTTAGGAAGGGAAAAATTCCTCCAGTTTATCTGGGATTGGAAGAATGAGTCAGAAAAACAAATAATTAAACAGATTGATAAACTTGGCTTATCCCTTGATTGGACCAGGATGAAATTCACACTTGATGATGATATGAAAAAAGTGGTTGCAAGAGTCTTTGTCCAATTATATAAAGAAGGTAAAATTTATCAGGGAACTTATATGGTTAATCGTTGTCCTTCTTGTAAAACAGTATTATCAGATCTTGAAGTAGACCATAAAGAGATTCATGGTAAATTGTATTATATAAAATACCCATTAAAAAACAAATCAAATAATTTTGTGGTTGTTGCTACAACAAGACCTGAAACTATGTTAGGTGACACAGCAGTTGCTGTAAATCCAGAAGATGAGAGATACAAAAATATAATTGGGAAAGAACTAATACTTCCTCTTACAAACAGAGTAATTAAAATCATAGGAGATAAGCAAGTAGATAAAAATTTCGGTACAGGAGCAGTTAAGATAACACCTGCGCATGACCCTAATGATTATGATATAGCTTTAAAACATAATCTTGAAAGTGTGACAGTTATTGATCATGATGCGAAAATGACAGGCCCAGTACAGAAAAAATTTATTGGGCTTGATAGATTTGAATGTAGAAAAGATGTAATTAAAGATTTAAAAAAATTGAATTTAATTGGAAAAGAGGAGAATTATATACATAATGTTGGCCACTGCCATAGATGTGAAACAATTATTGAACCAGATATTTCAAAGCAATGGTTTTTAAGAACCTCAGAAATCGCAGAACGTGCAATAGAAGTTGTAGAGAAAAACAAGGTTGTTTTTATACCTGATAAATGGAAAAAAGTCTATTTTAACTGGATGT
>JAUXFB010000317.1 GCA_030620255.1 Candidatus Aminicenantota bacterium
GTTACTAAAATTTTTTTCATTCTAACTCCTTATAAAATTCAAAAAAATTGTAATTAAATTCCATTAAATTGTCAAGATTTTGAATTGCATTTTTAGCTTTTTTTTATCATTTCTTGAAATTATTTTTGTAAAATTATATTATTTAGTAAAAGATGAAGAAAGTTATAATTTTTTTTTTACTAATATTTATAGTATCTTCAATAAATCTTAATTCTGAAGATAACAATTTTAGAATTCCTTCTGTTGTGTTTAAAGGTAAGGTTTTAAATTTAGAAGAAATTGGAAAATTTGATAAAATATTTCTGGATGGGAAAGAGGTAAAAAATAAAAAGGTAGTTTTTTATAAAACAGGTAGTTTTGAAATAAAGATAATAAAGAATAAAAAAGAATTTATATTTAAGGTTTTTTCAATATATGGCATTTTAACAATTTTACCCCCCTTAATTGCAATCCTTCTTGCTCTAATTTTTAAGGAAACAATAATTGCATTATTTGTTGGAGTTTTAACGGGTGCTCTCATTATAGGTAAATTTGATTTTATAGAAGCATTTTTTAATGTTGTTGATAAGTATATAATTGAAGCAATTGCTAATAAAGAAAGAGCTTCAATAATAATTTTTACTCTTCTGTTGGGCGGAATGGTGGGAATAATAACGAAATCAGGAGGTATGAAGGGCATAGTTGAAAGCTTATCTAATAAAGTAAGATCGTCAAGAAGTACTCAATTATATACTTGGTTAATGGGTATTCTTATTTTTTTTGATGATTATACAAATACTCTTGTTGTAGGTAATACTATGAGGCCTTTGACTGATAAATGGAAAGTATCCAGGGAGAAACTTTCTTATGTAGTAGATTCAACTGCTGCACCAGTTGCTTCGATTGCTGTTATTTCAACCTGGATTGGTTTTGAAATTTCATTGATCGATCAGTCTTTGAAAGCTTATAATGTCAATGCAGATGCGTATGAACTTTTACTTTCATCACTTCCATACAGATTTTATTCAATACTTGCTTTGATATTTGTTTTTCTCATCTTTTTTATGAGAAGAGACTTTGGACCAATGTTAAAAGCTGAAAGAAGAGCAGCAACTGGCAAGATTTTGAGAGATAAAGCAACACCTATCTCAGATTTTGAATCATCTGGATTAAATCCCTCAAGATATATTAAAGCCAGGTGGTATAATGCTTTGATTCCAATAGTAGTTGTTATTGTTTTTACTTTTGGAGGATTGTATGTTTCCGGGAAAAATCATCTTTTATCAATAGGAAACCCAATAGCAAGTTATTCATTCTTTGAGATCATTTTTGTTGGTGATTTTGTAAGAAATATTGGCAAGATAGTCTCATCTGCAGATTCATTCAAGGTCTTACTATGGGCATCAATGATGGGGGCTGTCACAGCTTTTTTCTTATCTTATTTTCTGAAAATTTTAAAAATAAGGGATTTGGTCTTATCTTTTATACTGGGAATGAAATCTATGATGATGGCAATAGTAATACTTGTTCTTGCATGGTCTTTAGGGGTTGTTCTGGTTCAATTGGGAACTGCGGATTTTCTTGTATCACTTCTGCATTCAAACCTTGATTTTCGTCTTTTCCCTGCAATAGTTTTTATTCTCTCTGCTTTTATTGCTTTTTCAACAGGGACTTCATGGGGAACTATTGCAATAATGTTTCCTCTTGTTATTCCAATGGTAATAGTTATGTTAAAGGGCTCACCTGAATTCAGGCATTTTTTGATTTTATCAATTTCATCTGTGCTGGCAGGTTCAGTGTTTGGAGATCACTGCTCACCAATTTCAGATACTACCATTATGAGCTCTCTAGCTTCTTCATGTGATCATATTGATCATGTTAAAACTCAATTCCCGTACTCTTTAACAGTTGCTCTAATAGCTTTATTCTTTGGAATTATTCCTGTTTCTTTAGGCTTTCCATACTTATTGTCTATGTTAATGTCAGTTTCATTAGCGTTAATTGTGCTTCTTTTTTTTGGTAAAAAAGTGATTGAATAATTAAGTATTACTTTTTATTTAATAGTCTTCAGATTTATTATTAAATTTCCTTGAACGTTTTAAAGTGCTATGGCGACGTTTGGTTTCTAATCTGCGAATTTTTGATGCTTGTGTTGGTTTTGTTTTAATTCTTTTTAAAGGTTTTTTTGCTGCTTTACGTATCAGGGTCTTCAGACGTTTCATTGCATCTTGACGATTTAGTTCCTGTTTTCGGAATCTCCTTGCCTTGATTATTAAAACAGCATTTTTGGTTACACTTTTCCCCCCGATCATAATAAGGCGCTTTTTAATTTCTTCAGTAAGAGAAGTAGAATTAGCAATATCAAATCTAAGTTGTACAGCTGTTGAGACTTTATTGATGTTTTGTCCCCCAGGTCCGGAAGCATGTATAAACTCTTCTTCAATCTCTTTTTCATCAATAAGAATCTCAGGAGTTATATTAATCTTGCTCATGATATTATTCCTCAATATATTTTATCTTGATTTTATTGTATCATATTTTATATGGGAATTATTATTAAAAATAATAACTTTAAGATTTTTTTTATGTAAATTGAACAAAAAGCAGTAAATTTCGTAATTAGATAA
>JAUXFB010000127.1 GCA_030620255.1 Candidatus Aminicenantota bacterium
TAAAAATTTAAATGTAAGTAATAAGGAAATACAAAAATATTACAATCAGCATCATAATGAATTTACAAAAAAAGATGGCGTTGTTTTATATCAGATTTTAGTAAAAAACAAAGAAAAAGCAATAAAAATACGGGGAGAATTAAAAAATTCTCCTGAAAAATTTAATGAGATTGCAAAACAAGAATCAGTCTCATTTGAAGCAAATAAAAATGGATTAATGGGATATTTTGAAAAGGGTAATCTTCCAAAAGACATGGAGAATGTTGTTTTTTCACTTAAAACTAATGAAATAAGTCCTGTTGTAGAATCTCCTTATGGATACCATATTTTCAAAGTTGTGAAGAAAACAAAAAAACGATTGATATTCTTCTCATCTGCTAAAGATAATATCAAAGATAAACTAGTTTCTGAAAAATTTCAGATTGCATATAACGAATATTTATCAGATTTAAAAAACGAATTGAACATACTTGTTTTTTATAAGAATTTATATTTTACATACAAAAATAAAAAAGGAGAACAATCAGATGAAATTAAACAAAATATTAGCTTTAACCTTTTTCCTGATTATTATTTCAATTAATGTTTTTCCTCAATTAATTGAGGAAATATATGCTGTAGTAAATGATGAAATAATAACTTATTCTGAACTATTTAATGCAAAGCAACAATTAATAAATGAATTAAGAGCAAAATATAAAGGTAAAGAATTTGAAGAAGCATTAAAAAAAAGCAAACAAAAATTACTTGATAGAATAATAGAATATAAACTAATTCTATCAAAAGCAAAAGAAAAAAAATATGATGTTGAAAATGATATTAAAGTAATTATAAAAGAAATAAAAAAGCAGAATAATTTCACTACTGATAAAGAATTAGAAGAAGCATTAAAATCTCAAGGTTTTACAATGAAAAAATTTAAAGAACAACAAAAGATAAACAGGATTCAGCAGAGATTTATATATGAAGAGGCATATTCAAATGTTAAAATCGATAATTCTGATATTATGGAATACTATAAAAAAAATATAGATAAATATACAACACCTTTACAACTTTCTATAAATTGCCTGTTTTTAAATAGAGAAAATTATAGTACACATGAAGATGTTTTGGGAAAAAAAGATAAGATCAATTCAGAACTTAATGAAACAAATTTCAAAGAGGTTGCAAAAAAATATTCCGAGTTATCCAATTCAGAAGATAATATTTTCCTTGGAAACTTTAAAAAAGGAGAATTAGATAATAAAATTGAAGAAAAAGCCTTAAAACTAAAAAAGGGAGAACATTCTTCATGGATAGAGACTGATAGCGGGTGGTATATTATTCAATTAATTAGTAAAACTGAATCAAAATTAATTGAATATAAAAAAGTTAGAGAAGAGATAAAAAACAAATTAATGAGAATTGAGCAAGAAAAAGAATTAATAAATCTAATAGAAAGATTAAAAAAAGAGAGCTATATAAAAATATATAAAGAATTTTAAATTGTATTCAGATTTAGGGTACCATAAGACCTAATATTTAACGCCATCGCACTTTTTTCTCCAAATATGGATTCCATAAATTTTATGTATTGTTCCAAAGATTTATTTGGTAAAAAGACCTGTATGGTTCCAGCAAAACCTCCACCGTGAACTCTACAAGCACCTGATCCAATTTTTTTTATATAAAGTTCAGAAAACGCAAGGCCTAACATCAAACCCTGCTCTCTAACATTTTTTGTAGCAAAACAATTTTGTAAAAAGCAGCAAGAAGATCTACCGGATTCGTTCACCATATCTAAAAAATATTTAAAATTACCTTGCTTTAAAGCATAGAACTCCTTTTCAACTCGTCTGTTTTCCTCAAAAAAATGTAAAACTCTTAATATAGCTCTATCCCCTACCTTTGTTCTTAACTCTTTTATATTTTTTATAACCTGATCAAATCCGACATCTATACATACATTCTTTTCAAGAAGCTGGGCAACTGATTTCATCTCTTCTGGTATTGATGAATAATCATCAGTTAAATCAATATGGCTTCCTCCAGTATTTACTATAAGCAGGCTATATTTTTCTTTTTCAAAATCGAAACTCAACCTCTGCACAACAGGCTTCTCCGGATTCTTAAAATCAATAGATATTAACCCTCCAATTGCACAGGTTAACTGATCCATAAGGCCACAGGGTTTATTAAAAAAAATATTTTCTGAATATTGCCCAATCATTGCAATAGATTCTTCAGAAACTTTATTATTATTATATAAGGTATTAAAAATAGTTCCAATTAACACCTCAATTGAAGCAGAAGAGCTTAAACCAGAACCAGGTAATACATTGCTACTAATACACGCATAAAATCCACCTGTTCTATACCCTAGTTGGTTAAATCGTGATGCAATGCCCCTTATCAGTGCTGTTGTTGTTTGTTGCTCATTTTTTTTAGGCTCAAGTTCTCTAAGATCAACACAAAAAGGCTCTGAATAGCCTTGAGAAACAATAACCACTTTATTATTAAGATTTTTTGTAGCTATGGCAATTGAGTCAAGGTTTACACTAGCAGCCAGAACTTTTCCATTGTTGTGATCTGTATGATTACCTCCTAATTCAGTACGACCCGGAGTGCTGAAGAAATGTAAATCTTCCTCATCAAAATTTTTATAAAATTCATGTATTAGTTTTTTAAATCTATTACGGTTTGTTTCTATAATATCTTTTTCATATCCATATAATTTTCCGAGTATCCTGGTAAAACCCTGGTTATATAATATTTTGTATGCTTCAGGTTCAGACATTTACCCGTTAATTATTATTACCAAAACAGAATATAAAGTACTGATAAAATTGCACATATTCCAACTGCAGCAACATTAAACACCGAGTCTGTTTCAAATAGTTTCCTGTTTAAATGTATGGCTTTGGGATCTTCACCCTTTTTTTCATACAAAGATATAAAAATAACAATCAAACTGAGTATTATAAAAATAACGCCCATTCTATCAAGAAAAGCCATTTTAGGAGCAAAATACTTAAAACCTGCTGAAAGGGGTAGAGTTAAAATTGCAGCCCATAATGCAGAATTTGGAGTTGTCCTTTTCCAGAAAAGCCCAAACATGAAGATTACTAAAATACCAGGACTCACAAACCCGGTAAATTCTTGAATATACTGAAATGCTTGATCCAGAGAGCTAAGCATTGGTGCAACTAATACTGCTATTAATAAAGCCACCCCACTGGTTATTCTTCCTGTTTTTACAAGTTCAGATTCTGTAGCATTCTTTTTAATTATTTGTTTATATATATCCATTGAAAAAATAGTTGCAGTACTATTCACCATGGAGCTTAAAGAAGATACGATTGCTGCAATTAAGGCAGCAAAAGCTATACCTTTAATACCCACAGTTACATATGTATTCAATAACCATGGATAAGCTTCATCCGGTTTCAAAATATTCGCTTTTAATACAAAAGCTGCAATACCTGGAATAACAACAATTAATGGTGTTAATAACTTAAGATATCCTGCAAATACCAGACCTTTTTGAGCTTCCTTTAGGCTCTTTGCAGCTAAAGCCCTCTGTGTAATATATTGATTACATCCCCAATAAAACAGATTAGCTATCCACATTCCTCCAATAAGGACTCCAATCCCCGGTAAATCTATATAATGAGGGCTTGATTTATCTAAAATCATGTTAAATTTTTCAGGTGCCTGTCGTATGAGCTCAAAAAAACCAGTAAATACACTGTTGCTGCCAATTGTTGCTGCTACTGCTTTTAATGCAAGAACAGAAGTTATTAACCCACCTATAATGAGAACTGTAACCTGTAGAACATCTGTCCATGCAACTGCTTTTAATCCACCATAAATTGTATAAAGTGATGAAAAAACAGCCAATCCGATCACACCGTACAACAGAGGTATGCCCATTATTGTTCTTAAAGCTAAAGCACCAAGATAAAGCACTGAGGTCAAATTAACAAAAATATATACAAGAAGCCAAAATAATGCCAACATTGTTCTCAAACGCTTATCAAAACGTATTTCAAGAAACTGAGGCATAGTATATATACCCTTTTCCATTAAAATTGGTAAAAAATATTTAGCAACCAATATAAGAGTTAATGCAGCCATCCACTCATATGAAGCAATAGCCAGACCTATAACATACCCAGAACCACACATGCCAATAACCTGTTCAGCTGAGATATTAGAAGCTATCAAAGAAGCTCCCACTGCCCACCAGGGTAAAGCCTTACTTGCCAGAAAATAGTCCTTTGAATCTTTTATATGGCCTTTCTTTTCTCTTGATACTAATAACCCTAAAGAAACTACTACAAAAAAGTACCCAAAAAAAACAATATAATCAACTAATGAAAAATTCATCTATATTCTCCTAACATTTCTTGTCATTTTAGAGAACAACCTTGAAATCAATTTTTATCTTAAATTAATAAAATCTACAAATTTATTCTTTTTTAAAAGTATAAAAAAATTAGAAACTCTTTGCTCAGCCTGGTCAAGGTTATCTTTGTGATTCTTTTCCATTTCCTGAATTATTTCATAGACATTTCTCTTTCCGTCAATGAGTAACCAAACTGAAGTTCCCAATTTATCAAGATGAATTTTAAATACCTGACTTTTGTTAAAAAACCAAATTATTTTTTTCATAAATTTTTTCTTTGACTTTTCCTTTATTAGATAAACTCTCTCCTTTTCATCTTTATCCCATTCTATATTTCTAACAGGAATAAACTCAAAGAAATTTTCTTTATTTTTTATCTCTGGGTTTTTCATTCCTACATTCTATTGTTATAAAAAAACAATCACTAATTTCCAAGTCAAATTATTCACTCCTGGTCAGCATTTCCTGCATTATTAAGCGGAAGTTTAACTAACAAATATCCTAAAGCAACAATTACGAAAATACTTATAAAATAAGGAGAACCTGGCCATAGATTAGGTATATGAACCTCAAAGAAAGCAAGAGCAGCAAACAAAAGTCCCATTAATGCTTCTCCAGCAATCAGACCTGCTGCAATTAAAATCCCCCTGTTTTCAATACGTGATTTTTGATTATCATTAAATTTCCTCTTTTCAATAATCATATCCACAACCCAGCGAATTATACCGCCAACAAATATCGCAGCAACAGTACCAAAAGAGAGATACATACCAACGCAAACAAGCATTGGACTCTTAACCTTAACAAGGATAAACCCAATAGCCATTATAAGTCCAACTATTAAAAGAGGCCATACCATCTCACCGCCAACAATACCAAGAGAAAGCTTTGCCATTAATCCTGCTTGAGGAGCAGCAAGAACATCTCCTCCGAATCCACCCTGATATCCTTTTTCAGCAGCCATCTTA
>JAUXFB010000121.1 GCA_030620255.1 Candidatus Aminicenantota bacterium
AGTTGACCTTATCTGTTTACCTTTATTAACAGTTGCAGAACTGATGATCTTATTTGTGAGGTCTATATCACTTTGAGTGTTTTTTTTAAAGGTATTATCTGTTTCTCTTATGAGATTTTCAACAGGTTTTTGTATCTCCTTTAATATCATTTTTTGTAATTTTATCATCAATATGTGTATTTTGCAATTAAACCTTTATAGCAAATCTGTTATTAAATCTTTTTAAATGGAATAAATTTTATTTTTTTATTGAAATTTTGAAAAAAATGAATATATATTAATTAGACAACATAAGATAGAATATGGGACAAAAAAGAGATAGTCAAAGATATAATTTAAAAGCTGAACTTAACGGAAAATTTCAGAACGGTGAAATTTTTATTGTTAAAGATGTTAGTTTCAGTGGAATTAGCCTTTTATCTATTTTTTCACCCGACATTGGAAATAAATATAAATTATATATAAACAATAATGACAAAGTGTATGAGATTAATATAGAGGTCACAAGAAATAAAGTCGTTGGTTTTAATTCAAAGGGAGAGAATGTTTTACCAATGGGTGCTTTACACTCCATTGCAGGTAGAATCCTTGATTTGAATGGAACCAGGAAAAAATTTCTATTATCTCTTCAACTTAGTAGCATTTATGACAGTTTATCTCTGGCTCAAACCATAAAGAAAAATCAGAAAAAGTAAAAAGTGACAGTGCATGTGGAAGTGGATGTGCAAGTGGATGAGTGGATGAGTGACAAGTAAAAAGAGGCAAAAGTGTAAGTGCATGTGGATGGGTAGATGGGTAACAAGTAAAAAGAAGCAAAATCGTGGTTAGGGGTTAGAGGGCTGTAGGGGCGATTCCATGTAATCGCCCGATTAAAAATAATATCAGAAATAACAACAACCATACCGAAACGGGCAAAAACACAGTTTTGCCCCTTGTATATTAATATATTAAATTAATTTTAGTTAATTTAATGATTAGAAGCCACCGATAATATCGTTTGCCCCTACAAAAAAATAATGATAGAAATCATTTCAAATAAGAAAAAAAATTAGATCCGATTCATTTGTAATTATGCCCAATCATTTACATGGTATCTTCTTGATTGTAAGGAACGGTCGCGACCGTTCCCCACATAAAACAAAACCATTGTCCGAATTAACCGGCGGTCTATTGACTTTCCAAAAAGTTTCTCATAATATATATTTGTGGCTAAAATCAATTTATTTATAAGCAAGTTATTTTAGAAAAATTTATGAAAAAGAAGATTTTAATTAATTTTGGGGGTAAAAATGAAGAGATGTGAAAAATGCGGGAATCTGATTGAGGAAGGAGGGAGTAAGAAATATTGCTCAGAGTGTTTGATTTTAATGGCTGAGGATTCTATTGCTGAGCAAAAAACAGAATCGTCTAGCAAATCCAAACATAAGAGTAAATTTTTTTTAATCCTAAAATTTGCAATTCTTGTTTTTTGTTTGGCTACTATCTTATATCAGATACCAAGACTTCAGGCTGTTTTAAGATCAAAGAAACCTTTGAGATATGGCACTTATGATACAGATGCAAATGTTGACAAGTGTATAAAAAACCTCTGGGTTATTGCCAGAGATTTGCAAGAAGGCAAAGAATTTAATAGTTCAATTATATGTCCTGTGTGCAAAAAACAGTATATAATTAAAAAGCTTAAAGATGAAATTATAATATATTGTCCATGCCCTGAGAAGCATAATCTGACTTCAATTAAATGGAGTAGTAAAAAAATGATCCCAGAGGTAAAAAAATGAGAAAAAATAATAAAAAAAACATAGGTTTTGTAATACTTGAATTGCTTGTAGTAATATCAATAATAGGAGCTATTGCTGTTATTATAATTCCAGAATACTTGATTTATATTGAGAAAGCAAGGGCAACTGATTGCATGGTAAATAGAAAAAATATTGAAGAGGCATCTATTATGTATATAGCTGACCATGGAGAAGCAACATCAAATATTCAGTACCTGGTAAAGGGAGGGTATCTAAAAACATATCCTGTTTGTAAATCCGGTGGCGTGTATGTATGGATTGTTGAACCAAGTAAAGGTATTTCAGGTACTATTGGATGCTCAGTCCATTATTGGAGTAGTATCACGCCATCAAATAATCAAGAAACGCTGTTTTCCTCTGATTTTGATGATATGAAAGGAATGGACATAATAATGGGAGGAGGTGCAATTGAGAATGGCAATCTTGTGCTTGATCACAAAAAACACTTGCAGAACAGGGTTGCCTTTGGAGATAATAATTGGAAGGATTATGAAATAACTGTTAATGCAACATTAAAAAAAGGAAATGGTTATGGGGTTTATTATCGTAGTGATGGCAAAAGGAATATAACAGGGTATATATTCCAGTATGATTCAGGATTAAGAAATAAATTTGTTGTTAGGAAAGTAATTAATGGAAGGGAAGAGTTACCTTTTCAAAGTGCTAAAATGCCAAAAAATTTTCCTGTACATAACCAGTCACATGAGGTAAATATTTCTGTTAAAGGAGATTCTTTTACAATAAAGGTTGATGGTGAAGTTGTTTTCAACTTCAATGATACGTCATTTTCTTCTGGTAGTGCTGGTTTTAGGACATGGTCTAAGTCTTATGTTCAATTTCATTCCGTACAAGTCGTTGATGTAAAGTGAAATTGATATATAAACAGAAGAAGATCTCAAGAAAATGTTGCATGTTTAAAAACAGTTTTTAGTCTATTTAAGGTTTAATTTTATGGAGGAAAATATGATAAAAGAAGCTGCACCATTAATACTATGTATTGATGATAATATTATTTCACTTAATCTCCTTGAACATATTCTCTTAAAGAACGGTTTCCGTGTTGCAAAATTACAGAGTTCAAAAGATGCAGTTGAAAAAGTTATAGAAATTAATCCTGATCTCATATTGCTTGATGTTATGATACCTGAAATGGATGGTTATGAAGTATGTTCAATATTAAGCAAAAAAAAGGAGGCGTCTGATATTCCGGTTATATTTGTGACAGCTCTTGAAGCTGAACAGGATAAAATAAAAGCTTTTTCTTCAGGCGGAGTGGATTTCATTGCAAAACCTGTGCAAAAAGATATTCTTCTTGATAAAATAAAGTATCATCTTTTAAATAAAAAATGCTGGGAAAATATACGTTCCCATATCTCCAAAATCGGTATAGGAATCATCCCTTCAACTTTTATTGAATTCAAGAAATATCTCTTGCAGAAATTGAAGTCAATACCAGATATAGAACAAAAGATTAATGGAATCAATTTTATGAACATTTACTCTTCAATAGAAAAAACAAAAATATCCAGCAAAGAGCTGGCTAAAATGATTGCAGGATTTTTAAATATTTCATATATTAATCTGATTAATCCAGAAGAAATTCTTATAGGGATACTCCCTGCTCCATATTGTAAGGAGAATCTGGTTATTCCTGTAAATGATGACACTGAAAAAATGGCCTTTGTTTTGAGCAATCCCTTCAGCTTGGAACTTAATGATGTACTTAAGCGTGTATCTGGAAAGCAGAACCCGAAGATATTAATAACAGAACCACAAAACCTTGACTATTTATTGGGATTAAATCCTGCTATGTCTATAAATTTAATAAAGAAAGAAGATGATATAGAGGAATACGATGACATTGATTTAAGTATGAAAATAGATGAAGAAGTATCAGAAGAAGAAATACAAGAACGACCTGTAGTATATTTAACAAATAAAATTATTCAATCTGCAGTGGACGAGAGAGCCAGTGACATTCATATTGAGCCTAAAGAGAAAGAAACTGTAGTCCGTTTCCGAGTCGATGGTGATATGAAGGGAGCCTATGTTTTCAAGAATGAAACTGGTAGCCGTATAATATCAAGATTAAAAGTGCTCGGGAACCTTAATATTGCCGAACGGCGCAAACCACAGGATGGTTCTTTTTTGGCCAGAGTTTTTAAAAAAATATTAAACATAAGACTTGCAACCACCAGTTCAATATATGGAGAAAGCCTTATTATTCGTTTGCTTGAACCTAAAGCTGCTCCTAAAAAATTAACAGGACTTGGAATGACAGAGGACCAGCAAAAAACAATGATAGAACTGGCAAATTGCAATGAAGGATTAATTCTTATTGTTGGCCCTACTGGTTCTGGAAAGACAACTACTATTTACAGTCTTCTTTCGAAAATCAATTGTGAAAAAAAGAGCCTGATATCAATTGAAGATCCTGTGGAATACCGCATACAATATGCCAATCAACAACAAGTGAATGAAAAGGCAGGGGTTACATTTGAATCTCTTCTTAAATCGTCTGTAAGACAGGATCCGGATATTTTGTATATTGGTGAGATCCGTGATCCATTCTCAGCCAAAATTGCAGTCGATTTTGCCAGTACAGGCCATATAACTATCACCACAATGCATACTAATAGTGCGACATCGGCAATCTTTAGGCTTGAACGTCAAGAAGTGACCCGAGATATAATTGCAGAGTCGGCTATTGCTATTATTGCACAGCGGTTGGTTAAGAAGTTGTGCAATCATTGTAAAGAAATAAAAGAAATATCTTCGGAAATGAGAGAAAAGCTATCCCATTTCAGTGCTGAAGTTCCGGACAAAGTTGCATATACAAAAGGCTGCTTTCGTTGTAACCAGACAGGTTATTTTGGAAGGGAAGCAATTTATGAGGTTATCAAGTTCGATCCGGAAATTAAAGATATGGTGCGAAATAATGTTCCAATTGCTGAGATCAGAGGATTTCTCAAACAGCGGGGGGATCTTTTGATAGGCCGACATGGAATAGAAAAAATAAAAAATCTAATTTTTGACCCGAGAGATGTTTATGGTAAAATTCTTGTTGATGAAGAGAAACTCAATATCACTAAAAGAACAGACAATCGCAAAATTCCTGAAACAATCCCGGTAAAAGATAATCCATATTCTTTTCTTGTTGTTGAGGATGACCAAATAAGTCAGAAAATTATAAAAAAAATCCTGATCAATGCTGGTTATCAGGTAGAATGTGTGGGTGACGGAATTGAAGCATTAATGTGTTTGGGAAAAGGTAAATATGATCTTATAATTTCTGATATAAATATGCCTAATATGGATGGATTTAAACTGCTTGAAATCATGAAGCAGAAAAATATAAACACACCTGTTATCTTATTGACAGGAGATAAATGTGAAGAATCCGAGATAAAAGGTCTGGAACTTGGAGCAGTTGAATATTTTATTAAACCCATAAAAAAAGAGCTACTTCTTGCTAAAATAAACAATTTATTTCAGAACCGCACCATACAAATTTAATTATAAATTGTTTTAATCAGAGCTTTTTTTCATTTCTTGATCTATTGTATTAAATAATTTTTCCGGATCTAAAGGCTTGGACACATAATTATCCATACCTACATCCAAACAGCGTTCCCTATCACCCTTCATTGCATGGGCAGTCATTG
>JAUXFB010000307.1 GCA_030620255.1 Candidatus Aminicenantota bacterium
ATTTCTCGCCAATATCGAAAATGGGATGAGACGCTCCCAAAAACGATAAACGTTTTTGGGTAAAGTGAAAAGGGATAGCGACTATAGACTGCGAAAAATTTGATGGTGAATTAAGGTGGTGCAGATCTCACCAGAAAAAAATATAGATTCAATACCACTATCCTGTTCCAGGATCAACCCTCCTCCCTTATCTATTCCTTTATAAATTCCCTGGATTATCTTCTTGTTATGATGAAATGAAATCTTTTTACCTTTCGGATAAAAGCACAATTTATTATATCTCTGAATAATTATATCTTTTTTGTCATTTTCAAGTTTATAAAGCCATTTAAAAAACAATCTTGATAATCTCACATTCACTTTTTCAACATCATAAGATTTTCCAGTAACCATTTTTAAAGATATAGCATGTTCCTTTAACTCATCAGGGAAGTCTATTTGTTCATGATTTAAGTTAATACCTATACCAACAATACACACGATATTTTTCTCAAAAATTATATTTTCAATTAAAATTCCTGCTATTTTCTTACTTTTGTACAAAATGTCATTTGGCCATTTTATTTTGAAATCTTTATTGCTAATCCTATTTAAAATTTCTGAAACAGTGATACCTGTTATTAAAGAAAGAAGGGTAAGATTTTTTTTGTTTTTTATAAAAAAAGCAAAAGATGAATATAAGCCTTTATTTTTTTCAGAGAACCATTTTCTTGTTTCACGCCCTCTACCTTCAGTTTGCTCTTTTGCAGTTATTAGTGCAGGGAATTCATTTTGAAATTTTATATAATTTTTTTTTAAAAAATTGTTAGTTGAATCACATATATCAAGTTTTATAACTTTTAAAAACTTAGGATAAGTCACTGATTGTTTTCTGAATCTTTTCCTTTTTATCAATAAATATTTGAAGGTTCTTTTTGAAATTTGAGACAATTGATTCTGGCGCTTTACTTACAAAATCTTTATTCGAAAGATTTTCTCCAAGTTTTTTTATCTGATTTTTAACCTTATCAAATTCTTTTTTTAATCTTTTTAACTCTTCTAACCTATCACCATTATTACTAAAAGGTAATAATATTTCCCAACCCAAACAAATTCCTCTAAAACCTTTAGGTAAATTTGAAAAATCATCTTTTATTTCTGTTTTAATACTTTTAGTCAAAAAATCAAAATATATTAATAAGTTTGAAATAATTTTTCTCTCTTTCTCAGATTCAGATTTTAAATATATATCTATTTTTTTATTCGGATCAATTCTGTTTTCTGTTCTTGTTTTTCTTGTTTCCATAATTATTTTCTTAAGTAGTTCTATGTCTTTATATTCTTCAATAAAAACCATTTTACTGCTAAAAGATGGAAATTTTGTTTGAATTAAAAAATCCTCATCAATTTTAATTGTTTGATAAATCTCCTCTGTAATAAAAGGCATAAAGGGGTGTAGCAATTGAAGCAATCTAAAAAGAGTAAATTTTAATACTTTCCTTGTATCAATATTATCAATGTCATTTTTTGCAAATTCAAGGTACCAATCGCAATACTCATGCCAGAAGAAATGGTATATCAGGTCTGCGGCTTCATTTGTTCTATAATTATCCATTAGATCATTCACTTTTTCTATTATATTATTTAGAAAATTTAGTATCCACTTATCAGTGACAGTTGTTTTTTCAAAATCTATATTAAAATCCTCATCTCCCCTTAAATTCATTATTACATATCTTGAAGCATTCCATATCTTATTTGCAAAAGTTTTATACCCCTTTATTCTATTCATTGAGAAAGAGATATCCATGCCCGGGACAGCTTGAATTGCAAGAGTAAATCTTAAAGCATCTGATCCAAATTTATCTATTACATCAAGAGGGTCAACAGCATTGTTTTTTGTTTTGCTCATTTTCTGACCTTTTCCATCTCTTATTAATCCATTTATTAGCACTTCTCTGAAAGGCACTTCGCCAGTAAAATGAACACCTATCATTATCATTCGCGCAACCCAGAAAAAGATTATATCAAAACCTGTTGCCATAATAGATGTTGGGTAATATGTTTTAAAATCTTCAGAATTTACATTCCACCCCAATGTAGAAAATGGCCATAGAGCTGAAGAGAACCATGTGTCAAGTACATCCTCATCTTGAGAAATTTCTGTGGACATACAATTTGAACACTTTTCAGGTCTCTCTTCTTCAACCATAATTTCCCCGCATTTTGAACAATAATAAGCAGGAATTCTGTGCCCCCACCACAACTGACGCGAAATACACCAGTCCTTAATATTAAACATCCAGTTAAAATAGACTTTTTTCCATTTATCAGGTATAAAAACAACCTTGTTTTTCTCTACAACTTCTATTGCAGGTTCTGCGATTTCTGAGGTTTTTAAAAACCATTGCTTTGAAATATCCGGTTCAATCATTGTTTCACATCTATGGCAATGGCCAACATTATGTATATAATTCTCCTCTTTTTCAATTAAATTCAATTTCTTTAAATCTTCAATTACCTCTTCTCTACATTCAAACCTATTAAGTCCAATAAATTTTTCCTGTACTGGGCCTGTCATTTTTGCGTCATGATCAATAACTGTCACACTCTCAAGATTATGTCTCAAAGCTATATCATAATCATTAGGATCATGCGCAGGTGTTATCTTCACTGCTCCTGTACCGAAATCTTTATCTACTTGCTTATCTCC
>JAUXFB010000067.1 GCA_030620255.1 Candidatus Aminicenantota bacterium
GCTTATATGAGAGGAAGAACTATAAATAATGCCTTTATTATACTTGATGAAGGCCAGAACACATTAAACTCGCAAATGAAAATGTTTTTAACAAGATTTGGTCAAAACTCAAAGGTTGTGGTTACAGCAGATATTTCACAGATCGATTTATCAGATCCAAAGAAATCAGGAGTATTTGAAGCAATCAAGATACTCAATAACATTAAAGGAATTAAAATAATTTATCTCAATAAAAAGGATGTAGTAAGACATTCTATTGTTCAAAAAATCATTGAAGCTTACGATAAAAACAAAGATGAAATTTAAACTAAAATTTACAAAAGACTATGAAAACTCAAATAAAAAACCCAGAAAGAAACCATACTTTTTTAAGTTATTAACAGGCTTTATTTTTGTAATAATAATTTCATACTTTTTATATATTCCTCAAAAAAAATCAATATATGATGATACATTAAAGGTTGGGGATATAATAAAAGAAGATATAATTATAAAAAAAGACCTAACAGTTGAGGATAAAGAAAGTACAGAACAAAAGAGAAGAATTGCAGTAGAAAACGTTATCCCTATATATGAATATAATTTAGAAAATATTGAAAAAACTCAGAGCTTGCTAAATGAATGGTTCCAATTTATAAGAGAATCAAGAAAGAGATATTTTAAAAATAATAAAGACCTTATTAAAATAAAAGCTTTAATTGAAGAAAAGTTTGGGATTGAGCTTTCAGGTAAAGAGATTGTATATATATTAAAATCAAACATATTTAATAAAATCAACCTTGCAAAACTTTTTGAATTATTAAAATCAATTGAGAAAACAGGAATCTTAGCATCAAAAGTAGGAACAAAAAAGAGCAAAAATGGTTCTATTCAAATTGTATCAAAAGAGATGGAACCTTACACAGTAAAAGCAGATAAGCTTTATGACTTGAAAGATGTTGAATTATCATTGAACAACTTCCTCAATGAGAATAATCTTTCAAAATATGAAACTGAAACTATCACATCAATCATAAAAGCATTTGTTGATATAAATGTCTCATATTCATTAAATTTAACAAAACAAGAACAAGAGAAAATTTCTTCTCAGATAAACCCTGTTCTCATAAAACTAAAAGCAGGTAAAATCATTTTAAGAAAAGGTGATGAAGTTAAACATGATGACATGAAAATTATTAAACTAATTTCATATGAAGAAAAAATAAGAGGAAATAAATTATCAAATTTATACCTTATTATTGCTATTTTATTCTTCTTAAGCCTTTTTATAAACAAATTTTTTAAAATATGGGAATCAAATGGTTTAAATAAAAACAAACTCTTTTCTGTATCAGCAGCAACCTTAACAATTAGTATCATTATATATAGAATTTGTATATTCATTTTTCCCATAATTGCGAAAAACATTCCAATTGAACTCAATTATGATATTTCATACCTATATTTTGCCATTCCTTTTGGGTTCGGTGCATTAATAATTGCATTTGTTTTCAATCTCCAGAGTGCAGTAATATATTCATTTACAAATTCAATAATTTCAGGAATTATCTGTGAATGGAATTTTAAAATAGTTTTATACGTTCTTTTAAGCAATCTTGCAATAAGTTATGCAATTGGATTTTACAGCAAACTAAAAAGATCATCTATTTTAAAAGCCAGTTTGTTCTGGCTTTTGCCAACAAATATAATCTTTATAATTATACTCAACTTAACTGAGCCAAATATAACCTTAATTCAAACATTGATAAATGTGATTATAGTTACCTTTTCTGCTATAGTTGCTCCATTATTGGCTTACTTTATAATTCCTCTATGGGAGGCTATTTTTAAACTATTAACAGAGTTAAAACTAATTGAATTAACCAATTTAAACCTTCCAATCTTTAGAGAAATGCTTGAAAAAGCACCTGGTACGTACCATCATTCTCAGATGGTTGCGTCATTATCTGAAACTGCAGCTCAAGAACTTGGCTTATCTCCACTTCTATTAACTGCAATGGCTCTTTATCATGATATTGGAAAAATCAATAATCCACAAATCTTTACAGAAAATCACACAATTTATAAAAACCCACATGAAGAACTCTCCCCGCGTGAAAGCGCAAAAATGATAATTGCCCATATTTCAGAAGGACTTGAAATTGCTACAAAAATAAAAATCCCAAAAGTAGTTAAAAGTGCTATAAGTCAACACCATGGCACAAAATTAGTTAAATTTTTCTATGAAAAAGCTCGTGAAATATCAAGTATAGAAACTGATGAATTTGATGATAGATTTTTTCGGTATTCAGGAGAAAAACCCCAGAATATTGAAAATGCAATAATTATGCTTGCAGACCAGGTTGAAGCAGCCTCAAAAAGTCTTGGCTCTCCTACTGAAGAGGAATTAAAAAATGTAATACGAACAATAATCAGCTCAGATATAGAAGAGAATCAATTTGATGAGTGTGATGGCTTAACTTTTAAGGCTTTAAATATAATAGCAAACAGTTTTCAAAAGAAGCTTTCATCTATTTATCATATGCGAATTTCATACCCGGGTTTTGATTTTAAAGAACAAAAAATAGATGATAAAAATAGTAGATGATATTTATAAGATAAATAAAAAATATTATATATCCAAACTCAAACATATTTATAAAGAATTAAAAATAAAAGGTACTATTGTAATTAAACTAGGTTCTAAAGCTGAATCAAAAGATTTAAATTTCACCTATCTAAAAAATGATTTTCCAACTGATGTATTAAGCTTTCCTTTTGATGAAAAATTATTAAAAGAATATTATATTGGAGATATATTTATCTGTTATCCAATAGCTAAAGAACAAGCTGAAGAGAATAACATATCCTTAGAAAAAGAGTTGCTCTATCTGATGATTCATGGAATACTTCACCTCACAGGCTATGATCATGAAAAAGACCGGGGCGAAATGCTTGAGCTTCAGGACCAATTGATAAAAAAGATTGAACTTTGAAAACCGAGTATAAAAAATCAACCTGCTTTTCTTATTTCATAGATCATTCTTGAAATCAAAGTATCCCAAATATAATTTTTTGGACAACTTAATTGAGTAAAATCAGGGGAATAACTCTCCCAAAACCTGTGATTTCTCTCCAATTGGAAAATCATCGCATTTTCCATTTTCATTAAAATCTCCTCTGCAATATCAATATAACCATAATCAATTAAACCCTTAAAAATAGGATAAACCCATGTGATCCATACTGGACCATTCCATCTACAGCAACTAAGAACTTGAGCATCATAGTAGGGATCACCAGCAGATAGAGTTGGAATGCCAAAATTTCTCCAGAATTCATCAGGATTTTTTAAATGTTTTATTAGCTCTTTTATCTGGTTCTTGTCTGCAATTCCAGCCCATATCGGAAGAAAACCTATGATTTCTTTTCTCTTTAATGAAATATTTGCAGGAGTTTTAAAATTCATTGTATCCTTATGAACATGATAATAAAATCCAGTATCTTTGTCCCACATATATTTATTTATCAAATTGGCTAACTTTTTAATTCTATTCTCCCATTCTTTTTTCTCTTTTTTTAATTTTAATATTCCTGCCATCTCTTTTAATGATGCCATCTCCTTTACAACCATGCAACTAAGGTCAAGTGCTTCAAGTTGATTCAGAGTTTCAGGCTTTTTCCCTAACAGGTCAAAAACAGCATTCAAATAATCTCTTACACATTCCAGCAAAGTATGCCCACCCCATTCCAGCAATCCGTTTTTGTTTTTATCGCGAGTTTCAAAAAGATAATTCACAAACTTTTTTCCAGATATATACGAATCCCTTAAATACTCTTTTAACTCTTTTTTACTCATATTACCTGATCTTACAGCTATCTTATATACTTCAAGATTTGTCCACGAATAGAAAGGAGCTGATGTGGTTTTTTCACCTGCACCTGGAAATGTTCTTGTAAAATATGCACCAACCCTGTAAGGTATATAACCATCCTTTTCCTGAACAGCTATAAAATTTCTCTGTGAATTTGCTGCAAGTTCAGGGTCAAATAAAGCTAAACTTTGCATTGAAAGACTTTCATGGAAAACCTGACCTTCATGTCCCCATCCCCATGTGGGTTCTCTTGAAAAAACATAGTATGGAAAGGGAAACTGTCCTGCAGCTGGCAAAAATTGCTGTCTTCCAAGATATAATCCTGCATAAAAAAGTAATTTTTCCTGATTGTTTTTGAATTCTAATACAGGTATATTTTTTAACTTTTCCCGATTAAATGCATATACTTTATCAAAAGAGATATTAATTATTTTATCAGAAACTTCATCCAATCTTTTTTCATCCCCCAGTTGAACAGTTACTTTTGAAAACTTTAAAACACCATTTTTCTTATATAAATCAAATGAAAGCACTAGTTCAGATAACTCACCCTGAATTGAACCATTCAAGTATTCATATCTTGAGAACATCTTATCCTTTTTCACTTTATTATAATCAGGGTATCCTGCCCATGAACATATTCTTTTTTTAAAACTAAATCTTGAATATCTCTTTTCTTCAAAACCCTTTAATTCTTTTTGTTGAAAATAAACACCCTTTGAAGGCTCTTTATATGAAATGGTAATACTTTTATCTGGATTCGTATTAATAACATTTACTTTTTGATAATTGTTTCCATACATAATATAAAGCATAGAATCTTCTTTTGTCTCATTTCTGTATTCAATTTCAAATATAGCACTATCCGATGCATAAAGAGCAAATCTTAAGACTATTTTTAAACCAACAAAAGGTTCTGCTTCTAAAACAAAAGAATCAGGATAAGAAAGAGTGATCACTGGTTTTTTATAATAATCATCTATACTACAAACAAACATGCTCCCTAATTTAAAAGCAAAGTTTATCTCTCCAGAGCTTTCATTCATCAACCTTAATGGAGAATTGTTATCATAATATACAAGATGATAACCTTCATCCACAAAATAATTACTCCTCTCATATGGAGCAATATAAGATGTAAACAAGGGTGATGAAGCATTACATTTTAAATTCTCCATAGAATATACTGTTGTGAATAAAATGATCATTAAAAAAATTATAATAAAAACTCTATTTTTCATACCAACTCCTTTACTTTAATATATTTTAGACAACTCCAAGTATTTTTTCAAATAAAAAAAGTAAAGTTACAAGATAACATTAATTATATTTTAATCTAAAATCTGATATAATATTTTTATGGAGGTAACATGAGAGAAGAAAAACGTACACAAACAAGAATGAAATTTAATCTATTGATCTGGAGTCTAATATTATTAATCCCTGTTTTTTCTTATTCCAAATCTTTAAAAAAAATAGACTCAAAAGAAATGAAAAAAGAGGTAATAAAAAAAATGAAAATGAAAAAAGAGCATTTTGGAAAAACAAATGATGGGAAGAAAGTAGATTTATTTACACTCACAAATAAAAATGGAATAATATTAAAAATAACAAATTATGGAGGCATAATTACATCCATAATTGTTCCTGATAAAAATGGAAAATTTGATGATATTGTTTTAGGTTTTAATACTATTGATAAATATCTAAAAGGTCATCCATACTTTGGAGCTATAATTGGGCGTTATGCGAACAGAATTTCAAAGGCAAAATTCTTTTTAAATGGAAATGAATACAAACTTGCAGCTAATAATGGTGAAAATCATCTACATGGTGGTATAAAGGGATTCGATAAAGTTTTATGGAAGGCTAAAGAGATAAAAAAAGATGAAGAAATAGGTGTGAAATTGAGTTATTTAAGTAAACATGGAGAAGAGGGTTATCCGGGTAACCTCTCAATTATTGTTACCTATTCATTAACAAACAATGATGAATTAAAAATAAAATATGAAGCAGAAACTGATAAAACAACCCCTGTTAATCTCACAAATCATAGCTATTTTAATCTAAAAGGAGCAGGTAAATCAGATATTTTAAGCCATGTTCTAACCATTCATGCTGACAAATATACACCTGTTGATAAAGGACTTATCCCAACAGGTGAATTAAAAAAAGTGAAAGAAACTCCAATGGATTTTTTAAAACCATGTTCTATTGGTTTAAGAATAAAAGAAGTTAAGGGAGGTTATGATCATAATTTTGTTTTGAACCATACAAAAGGAATATTAAGCCTCGCAGCCCGAGTCTTTGAACCTGAAACAGGCCGCACAATGGAAATATTAACAACTCAGCCTGGAATTCAATTTTATTCAGGTAATTTTCTTGATGGAACAATAAAAGGAAAGAATGGAAAACAATACAATAAACATTATGGGTTCTGTCTTGAAACTCAACATTTCCCTGATTCACCTAATCACCCGAAATTTCCTTCAACAATTTTGAAACCAGGAGAAAAATATATTCAAACTACAATATATAAATTCTCTTCATTTTAATCTACAGTAAATAGATTTTCTTTCCCAATTATTTTTAAACTTTAATTCAAGTTTATATAAATTATCCTTTTTTGAAACTTTTCCTTCATTGCATTCTATATCACAGTCGCTGTAAAAAGAAACAATGCTTTTGCCCTTTCCCCAAATATCCAGATAAAACTTTGCTTTTCCCAGTTTAAAATTTTCAATTATAGGTTCTTTTGAAAATTCACCATATATTAGATTTTTTTCAACAAATGGATATACAAATCCTGCTATATCAATAGATATTTTCACTTTTTCCTTATCTTTTTTAACTATTAAATAATCAAAAGACTTATCTCTAATCCCATTGACTGAAAATATTTTACTGTTTGCAGGAATTTCAGGTTTGAATTTAAATGTATATCCTTTAAGTCCTTTAAAATTAAAAGTATATATAAAACTTTTTTTCTTTCTTTCAAATCTCACACTCATTTTTCCTTTTCCAATTCTAAGATTATATACATTTAAATATTCCCATATCAGAGGAATACATGGTTTTAAATATATATTTTTTTTCAAAGCATCTATCTTAAATCCAAGAAGCCCCTCTACAAAAGCTGAAATAGTATTCC
>JAUXFB010000070.1 GCA_030620255.1 Candidatus Aminicenantota bacterium
AATGAATGAAAACATTATATTTGAACATCAAACACCTGAGGATTGTAGCACCAGAGAATTTGATCTATTAACACTTAGAAGAAAATTACTTGTATTGGAACCTGAACTAAGATTGATTTTGATTATGAGAGATATACAAGATTTTTCATATAATGAAATTTCTGAAAAATTATCAATTCCCATGGGAACAGTCAAATCCAGGATAAATAGAGCCAGAATAAAATTAGCTAAAATTTTTTTAAACGAGGAGAAATAAATGGATTGTAAAAAAGTTGAAGATTTAATTTCTCGTTTTATAGAAAATGATGTTTCTGAAAATTTACATAAAGAGATTTCTCTACATATCAAAGGATGCAACAGATGCAAAAAACTAAAAGAAAAAATTGAAAATTTAATATCATTATCACCTGAACTTGAAGAGGATTTGCCATTCTTTTTAAAAAACAGGCTTTATAATATTCCTGAGCCCACAAAATCTACACAAAAAGATAAAATTGGCAATAGATATCTGAAATGGATAGCTGCACTAATTGGAGCTATTGCTTTATTATTAAACATATTCTATTTCACAAATATTTATCCGCAAGCAAACAGAACCTTACATTTAGTAGTGTCTAAAATCGAAACTTTTGCTGTTCAAACCGGATCATTTATTGAAAAGATAAAAAGTTCAAAAGATGATTTTATGTTTACATTTTTCAAAAAAAAATCAGATCACAAAAAAGAAAATAAAAATGAAGATATCAAAATAAAGGAGGATAAAAATGGATGAAAAAAAAATCATTACAAAAAATACAAAAAGTCCGGGTTTAGCTGCAGTAATCTCAGCTATTTTCCCAGGTGCTGGCTTTTTTTACATTGGAAATTATCTAAAGGGATTTGTGTACATGATAATTTTTGCTTCACTTATTATACTTGAAGTCAACTCAAGTACTGGATTCCATTCAAGGGTTCCAGAAATTGTTTTTTTTGGCCTTATGATTGCTGGATTCTACTTTTTTCAAATTTTTGACAGCTACAATGACGCTAAAAAAACAGGCTATGAGGTTGAAAAACAAGAGATAGCAAAATTAAACAAAGAAGAGATCTCTTTGTTCGGATCTATAATCATTTTAATTATTGGTATACTTTTTCTACTTCGAAACCTTGATGTACTGTGTTTTAGAGATATTGTAAAATTATGGCCCCTCTTTTTGATCGCTGTTGGCATAAAGCTGATTTTTAATTATTTAAAAAAAGAAGGAGACAAAAAAGATGAACAAAATTAATATAAACAAACTATTCTGGGGAATTTTATTAATAATTATGGGTCTTTTATTTCTATTTGACAATCTGGAATGGATGGATTTCAATTTCTGGGATTTCTTAGGTACTTATTGGCCTTTGATTTTGATCTTCATTGGAGTAAAAAATATTATTTTTCATGTAACGAGTAAAAAATGAAACGAAATGAAATCTTAATTGTAGTTGTTTTAATCATCTTTGGAATTATGTACCATTTTTACAAATCCGGAGATATAGATCTAATCACAAAAAATGGGTTTCATATAAGCATTAGTTCAACAAAACTATTAGACAAAGATCATACAAATGATTTTATTGTAAAAGACATCAATTTATATGGAATAAAACACATAGAAATTATTAATAAAGCAGGAGAAATTACTGTTAAAAGATCTAAAGATAACACAATAATAATAAAACCAATAATTTGCGTATATCACAAAAATAAAAGCATAGCTAATAAAATTTACAATAAAATAAAAATCAAATCTGAGAATAACACAAAAAATATAAAAATTGAAGTAGATTCACATGGAAAGTTCCCTTACAAAAGGGTTAGGGTTAAGTTTACAATATTAATTCCAGAAACAGTTGAGCTAAATATATTTAACAGATATGGGAATATCAACATGAAAGATGCTGGTAAAAATATTTATATTAATGAAAAATATGGAGACATTCTTGTATCAGATATAAACTCAAACCTGAAGATTACACATAAATATGGAATCATCAAACTAAAAAATATTTCAGGAAATGTTGAGCTTAAATCAAAACATTCAAAACTCAGTATAAATAAGAGTCTTTCATTGCAAATTGAGAGCGAATTCACAAATCTGAATTTAGAAAACATAAAAGATGATATTAAAATTAAAAACTCTCATTCTCTAATAAACATGAAAAAAATAACAGGCAATATAATAATTCAATCAAGGCATTGTAAAATCAAATTGAACGATATAGATTCAGAGTATTTATACATAAAAAACTCTTATGATGATGTTTACATTAAAAACATATCAGGAAATAATATAAATCTACATATCTGTCATGCAGATTTAAATATAAATTTTAATGAAATTAAAGAACAAATGAATATAAATAGTGAGTATTCAGATACTACAATAAAATACCCGAAATCAACAAATCCATCTCTAAATATATGTACTAAATATGGGAAAATAAAGAATTATTCCAAAACAAAATTTACAATAATAAAACAGAAACACAATCAATCATTAAGCACCCAGAATGGAAACCCAGAAATAATAATAAATAACTATTATGGACATGTATACCTTAAAAACAACGATTAACTTTTATTTATTCGATATTATTTTTTAAGTGTTTAAAAAAAACTGTCAAATTGTCAACCACCTTCACCCCTCTATCTATCGTTGCCTCTTCAAATAATGAATGGTAGTTTTCCCACTTTTAGGCCAATTTGGAGGCGGTATAAAAGGGCCTTTCCAATAATTTTGATTTATACGTACGAATTTAGTCGTTGTTCTTCCATTACTATCCATAAAAAAGATTGAATCTTTTCCATTGAAACGCCAGTAGGTTTCGTTGGGGTGGTGATACCCACTGATAATATACCCGTATTTCCCTTTTTTAGAAGTCAGAACTACCGTTCCTAAACTGTCCCCACTGGTTCTCCCGAACTCCCATGAGCTCAAAATACCGGCAAATGAATTATTCCCATGGTTATGAGGGTGGGAGGAACTTGTTGCGGGAGGCTTTCTTGTGTTACTAGGGGGAGGAGAGTTTACTGGAGGTATTCTTGTGTTAAGAAAAGAACAGTCGTTAAGTATCCTTGTCTGCATACTCAGCCATAACCAATCCATGGTTTGAATCATATAGTTAAGATTGTCAGGGGTTATTTTCAGGCTTCTCAATTCAGAGAGTTTTCTTCTGGCGGGAATATCTTTTATGCGAACACACCTTCCTGTAATGGATTTTAACCTTTCCCATTCATAAAGAACACTGTCTGCATAAGACATATGTTTTTTTGCGTCTCTAACCTGATTTACCCAATCAGGGCTTCCTCTTTTTAATGTTTCGTCTGCAATTTTAAGGGTTTGTTGTGTATATGCTAAAAACCACCCCAACTTAAAGTATTTTTCTGAACAGGTTGCCGTTCTAATCTTTCTACCAACAATGGCAATCCTTAAATGATTCCCCCACAAATAAGTACCCTTCAAGTAATTCCATATTTGGTTACGATTTTTGCTGTTGGGCCCTTTTGAAAAAGATTCTGCTGTTCTTTGTAAACGTCCCCTAAGGTTTTGCCATCCTGACCATGCTTGAGGGTACTTCCCACATTGACGATTTGCAATCCTTATCTGTTCTCCTCCTCTGATGATAAAATTATAAATGGTTTGATCAGCAGGAACCCATTCCTCTCTTACCTTTGTATAGTACATTAAAGATGTAGCCCATCCGAGGTTACATCCAGCCGCCCATATCTGGAAGCAGCAATCTCTTTGTGGAATGATAAACGCCCCAGAAGCTGTTGTTGATAAAAAAGTACACAGTAAAAGTATCCCCAAAAAAAGTTTAAAAGACTTCATCTTACCTCCTAAAGTAATACAACATAGAAAAATCTTTTTTCATCCTGATAAAACATTAAAGAAATTATTGTTCATTGTCAATAATTTTATTGTTTTTTTGTCTGGACTGTTTTTTTTAAACTTCAAACCACCGGTCCGGTTGGTTATAAATTCAAGTTTTCAAGCACCGTCCCCGGTTTTCGGTTTTTTTTCACTTCACTATTTAGTTTCAAACTCCACGCTTATCCTGTTATTTTTCCTGATTTGTTTCATCTCCTGCTGGCGGTTTTCAGGATCAATAAAGACTTCCAGGGTATAGGTTCCCTTGCTTAATCCCATGGGTTTGGTAGGAGCAGCAAAGGTTAGATTATACCTTTGATTGGGCTTGAGAAAGGGAATGACCTTTTTCTTAAAAGCATAAACCACATTATATCCCCCTTCCAAAATATTACACTCCACCTCTACATCCCCCAGAATCTCCCTGCCTTTCTGGATTACAAAAAGCTCCACCTTCATAGTAACACCGTTGGCAGCCAGCTTGGCTACCTCCACTGCTTCATTGGCAAAAAAGGTAATACCACCGGTAAAAATATCTCCAATGGCTTCCCACCATTTTTTGGGTCTCCGCTGAGGCATCTGATAGGAGATGGAGGGGCTGTTTGGGATCAGGTCTACCCCAGGCTTTATAATGGCAAAAGGATCGGAGGTTACCTCTACACTCCGGTCTTTAAGGGGGGTAAGGATGACCCGGATATCATAACCATAAAAAATTCTGGGATAGGGGACCTGAAAAGTAAATTCACCGGTATTTTTGGAAATTCCGATAATTTTGGCATTTTTCTTACTAATCTGTTTTAGAGCAATGCCAATATCATCATCTTTGGATAGACCTTCACTCTCCCACCTGATGGTATACTCCTGTAACATATGCCATTTGTCCTGGTATTTTGGGGATAGTACTTTTAACTTAATGGGAGTGGTTGGGGCAGGATCTGTTTTGACACTTTTTTGGATTTTTAACTGCAGTGTATATTTTTTTAAGTTACCGGGTTTAAAATCCTCAGTGATACTGAATGGTTTACTGACATAGGATTTTTTGTCTGAGAGGGTGGTTAACCTGATCTGATACCCCCTCCCTGGGGTAATATCTTTACCGGCCACCTTCCATTGATAGGACTTTTTATTAACTGAAATATTGCGGGACAATAAACTGATTTTGTTTCTATCTTTAAAGAGTTCGCAAGCCAATTTACCTTTGATCCCTGCACTGTTCCAATAGATAGTTGCAGTTTTATTAACCTCCCAGCTCTCACTACCAGCAGGAGATACGATCTTAAAAAACTTTGCCTGCTGAAAGGTTTGGACATTTTTCTTAATTTTTAACCTGGTTTTTTTGATTTTTACCTGGCTTTTGGATTTAACTTTGGTAATGGGTTTAATCCCTTTGGCCAGGGTGGCAGAGATTGAGGCCATCTGGATCTGCCCCTTATCACCAGTTAACTTCAGGGTAAAATCCCCCGGATAGGTCTGATTATAGGGAAAACTAGCAGATTGATTAAGACCCTTTGACAGACTGGATAAATGCACTTCCTGTCCATTGTACATCCATACGACCCCTAGGTTGGAATAAACCATATTATAGTGGATGGTAATGGATACTACCCTGTTAAAAGATTGTCTGTTAAATCTAAGAATCCGGTTTAAATCTACAGTAGAGTTATACCGGTAAAACCTCTTGTGCTTCTGGTTTATAGTAAAGTTAGAATCTTTAGAATAGCTCAGGTTAATAAAAAATAAAATAAAAGCCAATAAAAAAATTATTAATTTTTTTGATTTTAAATACCCCATATATCTCTCCTTTTTAAAAAAATTTTTAACATACACAATAGAAAACCCCCTTTTTCATCTCAGTGAAATATTAGGGGAATTATTGTTCATTGTCAATTGATTTATGAGAAAATTTTTAGAGTTTTGCATTATATAAAGTATTTTACATTTCTATTACACAATTTGTTAATTTGAAATTTGAAACAATATATATTAAAATAAAATTTACTCTTAAATTAAATATGGAGATAAAATGGAAAATGTAGAGATTGGTATTATAGGCGGGAGTGGTTTTTACAAAATGATGAATCTAAAAAATCCTGATTATATTGAACTGGATACCCCATTTGGAAAACCCTCTGAAAAAATTCTAATAGGAAACTTAAATGGCCATTCCATTGCTTTTTTATCCAGACATGGAATTGGACATCGCTTGAATCCATCGCAGGTAAATTACAGGGCAAATCTCTTTGCTATGAAAATGTTAAATGCACAGAGAATAATATCTATTACAGCTGTGGGCTCTTTAAAAGAAGAGATTGAACCTTGTGATCTTGTTATACCTGATCAATTCTTTGATAATACTTTTAAAAGAGAGAAAACCTTTTTTGACCACGGAGTTATTGCTCATGTCTCAATGGCAGAGCCAATATGTCCATACATGGCAAATTTAGCTTTTAAAGAAGCCAAAAAGATGGGGATCAATGTACATAAAAATGGCACATATTTCAATATGGAAGGACCGCAGTTTTCCTCAAAGGCTGAGTCAAATGCTTATCGTAAACTTGGGTTTGATATAATTGGCATGACACAGGCAGTTGAAGCAAAACTTGCAAAAGAACTTGAAATATGTTTTTTGTCTCTTGCTTTTGTTACAGATTATGACTGCTGGCATCAAGAAGTTGAATCTGTAACAGTTGAAATGGTTGTAAAGAATCTTAATGAAAATACAAAAAATGCAAATAGATTAATTGAATGTATAATTGAAAACATAGATAAATATAGATCTTCTTGTAAATGTGAAAATTCTTTAGAAAATTCTATCCTCTCTGATCCTGGACTCATTCCTCTTGAAATTTACAAAAAACTTGAACTAATAATTGGTAAATATATAAAAAAACAGGAGATAAAATGAATGATCTGATATTAATCATAAATACTGGAAACACATCCACTAAAATCGGGCTGTACAAAA